>JABFRW010000087.1 GCA_013140805.1 Candidatus Eisenbacteria bacterium | reverse complement strand
TTCGGTGCCCTTCTCGCGCAGCACCCGGTACTGCGCGGGGGAGAGCAGCTTGCGCCACTCTACTTCGTTCTTCACCACCTTCTTGATCGGGGGCGCGGCGGACGGTGCGGGCGCCGGCGCGGCCGCGGGGGAGGCACTCCGGGTGGCGGGCTTTGCGGCTCCGAGCACGAGCGTGGGAATCGCGATCAGAGCGAGAGCGACGATGCCGATGGCGGTTCGCATGAGAACTCCTTTTCGGATTGGAGGCCGGGGGGCGGCCGCGTCGCGGTGGCGCGATCGATCGCGGCGTTCCTCTGAATGATTCGTTGCTGACAATCCTACGATCGAGATCGCGAAATGGGATGTGTCGAGCGCGCCGACGGTGTGGGGAAACCGTCAAGTTCGGGGCTGCTCATCCGGGCGCGATGCCTCGCCGTAGGGGAAGTGAATCGCGCCACACCGCCCGAGGAGCCTCCGGCGCGACCCGCCACCATCACTTACGGGAGGATGTCGTCATGAATCGCAAGACCGTTCGCACCGTGGTCATCGCCGCGATGACGCTTGCACTGGTGCCGGCCGCATTCGCAAACAGCCACACGGAAACCAAAATGATGAGCGAGCCGATGGTCGGTGGGGAGCGGATGTACTCCGCCAGGGACATCATCGACAACGCGATCAATTCAAAGGAACACACCACGCTCGTGGCGGCGGTCAAGGCCGCGGGCCTGGTCGAGACGCTCAAGGGCAAGGGGCCGTTCACGGTGTTCGCGCCGACCAACGACGCGTTCGAGAATCTGCCGGCCGGCACGGTCGAGACGCTGCTCAAGCCCGAGAACAAAGCGCAGCTCGCGAGGGTGCTGACCTACCACGTGGTGGCGGGTCGCTGGGACGCCGCCTCGATCATGAAGCAGATCAAGGCGGGCGGTGGCAAGGCGATGCTCAAGACCGTGAGCGGCGCTTCGCTGTGGGCGCGCATGAACGGGCCGATGAACGTGGTGCTGCAGGACGAGAAGGACCAGATCGCGAACATTTCGACCTACGACGTTCAGCAGTCGAACGGCGTGATCCATGTGATCGATCGGGTCGTGCTGCCCAACTGACGAGTGGCCACGATCCGTGCGCCGGAGTCCCTCGAGACTCCGGCGCGGTCGGTTTCAGGCGCCTCCCGTGCCTCGCAATTCGGGGCTTCCCCGGCCCCCGCGCTGGCATACAATCCGCATTGCTCCAACAACGACGGCCGGTTCGACCGGCTCGACTCGACCGCTGACTTTACTTCGGGGGCCTGGATGCCACGTTTTCGGGAGTCACATCGCGCGTCCGCGCCGCTCGCGTGCGCGCGTGCGCTCGCGGGCGGCATGCTCGTGATTGCAACCTGCAACGCCGCGCTCGCAAGCGCCGCATCGCCCGCGCGAGAATTCGCCGCGGCGCCACGTCCCCAGGCCGGCATGTGGCCATACGATCCGGCCACGCTGGTCGGTCCTCCGGTTCCGTTCGCAATCCTGCTGGCGCCCGCTGCGGCGCCGACCGCTACCCCGGCCGCTGCGGGCATGCGTTACGAACTCGACCCGGAGCGCGCGAGCGGACCCGCGCGACATCCGCTGACGTCCGCGAGCGCCGAATCGAACCTGAGGCTGCTCTCGACCCCCGGCGTCCACGAGTCGCTGCGGGCCTTCGCGCTGCCGGGCGGCGGCTTCATGGTCGACCTGACCGGCATCTTCAGCGACTACGCGATCCTGCGCATCGACGCGAACGGCAGCCGCACGATCGTGTGCGGTGAGTCGGCCGCGCCGGGAGGGAAGTGACCATGCGTCAGCATCCGCGGACCTCAGCCCTGACGACGCTCGCATTCGCCGCTCTGATGCCCTGCGCCGCGATTCCGGTCGTGGTGTGTCCCGTTCTCGCCGCGAACATCACGATCGTCAACGCCGATGGCGCCGGCGAAGGCTTCAACGATCCCACGGCGGCCGTTCCGGTCGGCGGCAACGCCGGCGCCACGGTCGGGGCTCAGCGGCTGATCGTGTTCCAGACCGCCGCCAACTACTGGGGCACGCTGCTTCCGAGTGCGGTGACGATCCGCGTCAACGCGCGCTTCGATCCGCTCACCTGCACCCCCACCGGCGCGGTGCTCGGCAGCGCCGGGCCGCTCGGCGTCTTCCGCGACTTCGGCGGCGCCGAGTTCGCGGGTCACTGGTACCACTCGGCGCTCGCGAACAAGCTGGCGGGCTTCGATCTCGATGGCGGCGACGACATCCAGGCGCAATTCAATTCCAATCTCAACGGCAGCCCCGGATGCCTCGGCGGCGCCGGGTGGTATCTGGGTCTCGATGGCGTCGAAGGGATCAACGTCGACCTGTTGCCGGTGGTGATGCACGAACTCGGTCATGGCCTCGGCTTCAGCACCACCACCAACGGGACGACCGGCAACTACCTGTCGGGTTTCCCGGCGTTGTGGGACCACTTCCTGCTCGATCGTGTGACCTCGCTGCACTGGGATCAGATGTCGGCCGGGCAGCGCGCCGCCTCGGCGATCAGCAACTATCAGTTGTCGTGGGACGGTGATGCGGCCACGTTCGAATCGCGGTTCGAACTCGATCCGCGACCCGAGAACGTCGTCACCGCCCCGGCCGGAATTGCAGGAACCTACCTGTCGGGCAAGTCGCTGTTCGGTGCGGCGCTCACCACCGGCGGCGTCACCGCGCAGGTGGTGCAGGCGCTCGACGGCAGCGGGTCGACCACCGATGCGTGCGAGGCGATCACCAATGGTGCCGCGCTGTCGGGCAAGATCGCGTTCGTCGATCGCGGCACCTGTCCGTTCACGCAGAAGGCGTTGAACGTGCAGGCGGCGGGTGCGGTCGGCATCATCATCGCCAACAACGTGAACACCGGTGCGTTCGAGATGCTGGCCACCAACGGCAGCGTCACGATTCCGGTCACCAACGTTGATCAGATCGGCGGCAATCTGATTCGGCCGCAACTCGCCGGCGGCGTGACCGCGACGATGCGCATCCACCCGACTGCGCGGGCCGGCACCGATGATCTGAACCGGCCGCTGCTCTACACGCCGAATCCGTTCCAGGGCGGTTCGAGTGTTTCCCACTTCGAGGTGCTCTCGTATCCGAATGCGCTGATGGAGCCCGCGATCAATCTCGATCTGGCACCGGGCGACGTCGACCTCACGCGCTTCCTGTTCGAGGACATCGGCTGGCTGCCGCGCACCACCGGCGTTTCGACTCCCGCGGCGTCGCGTGCGGCGAGCGTGGTGGGAGCACCGAATCCGTTCCAGTCCAGCGCGGTGCTGCGTTTCGAGCTGTCGCGCCCCGGACTCGTGGATCTGTCGGTGTTCGATACCCAGGGCCGCCTGGTCCGCCGGATCACGAACGCGTGGATGCCTGCCGGCCCCCACGGCTTCGAATGGAATGGTCTCGACGACGCGGGTCGCGAAGTGGGAGCGGGTGTGTTCCTGTCGCGACTGCGGACCGGCGACGGCGATTCGTACGGCCGGCTGGTGCGTGTGAACTAGTCGCCAGATCCAGCGGTCCGAGGCAGCGTCTGAAGCGGTCACTTCCTCGCGGAGGTGGCCGCTTCAGCGTGTGCCGAGCACCGCGAGTGCCGCCGGCACCAGGCGTTCGAGCCACCGCGCATGCATGGCGGCGGACGGATGCAGTCCGTCGCTCGTGTAGGCGGCGGAGTCCGCACCGGCGCTGCGGGTGAGATCGGTGATCTCGACCCAGCGCGCGCCGGCCGCTTCGGCGGCGGCACGATTCGAAGCATTGAACGTGTCGATCGCATGCGCGATCGGTGTGCGATCGCGGTCGGCGGCGAACGGCGAAACGCCCCAGTCGGGGATCGAGATCACGAGCACGCGCTCCGCGTGTCCGCCGGCGAATCCGATCGCACGCGCGAGCAGTGAGCGGAAGGCAGGTTCGTACGCCGCCAGCGTGTGACCGCGGTACTGATCATTGACGCCGATCAACAGCGTGACCAGCCGACGCGATCCGCGCGGTCTTTCATGGTCGATCGCTGCGGTCAGCTCATCGACCGTCCAGCCGGTGCGCGCGATCACCTGCGGGATGCCGGGATCGCTTCCGCGCACCGCCAGAGCGGCCGCCAGTCGTTCCGGCCAGCGCTCGGCGGCCGAAACGCCCTCGCCGACGGTGTACGAATCGCCCAGACACAGCATCCGACCGCTTCCCCCTCGGCGGGCGAGGGCATCCGCAGGCGCGATCACGAGCAGCAGCGCCAGGGCGAACCACGCGCCCGCGCGCAGTCGCGCGGCCAACTCTAGGGCACGCGCCGCTTGGCGCGGTAGAGCTCACGGTCGGCGCGCGTCAGCAGTTCGCCGAGCGTGAGGTCGCCGTTGGGATCGATCGGCGCGATTCCGATGCTGACCTCGAGCGGGCACGGCAGCTCGCGCGCCACCGCCGCCGCCGACAGCGCGGCCCGCATGCGTGCTTTCACGACCTCGGCACTGCAGGCGTCGGCCTCGAACACCAGCGCCACGAACTCGTCGCCACCCAGTCGCGCCACCAGATCGGAGCGGCGCAACGCCACGCGTAGCGCTTCGGCGGTGCCGAGCAACGCGCGATCGCCGACCGCGTGACCGTGATCGTCGTTGATCGCCTTCAAGCCGTCGAGATCGACGTACAGCAGCAGCGCGGGCTTGCGAGTGCGACGCACCAGTCGCAACTGGGCGTCAGCCAGCACCTCGAAGCCGCGCCGGTTATAGAGCCCGGTCAGCGCATCCGAGTACGACAGCTCGCGCAATCTCGACAGGTAGTGCTGGCGATCCAGCGCATTTCGGATCGTGCGCGCCAGTCCGTCCGCCTGGAGATCGTCGAGCACCACATAGTCCTGAGCGCCGGCCTGCAACAACTGGGCGGAGTCCTCCTCGGTGGCGCGAGACAGCATCGCCACCACCGGCACCTGCGGCGCGACGGCCTGCAGCCGATGCAACACTTCGAGCGGACCGCCGCGACCGAGCGCGAGGTCGGCGAGGACCAGATCGAAGCTCCCACGGCCGAGGGCACGCCACGCCTCGGACCACTGGCCGGTTTCCGCGCACGCGACCGGTCGCTGCCGAAGTCCCGAGAACACCTGACGGAGTCGGGCACACGTCGACTCCTCGGCGACCATCAGCACCCGCAGCGCCGACGATTCGGTCGTGACGACAGAAGGCAGTTCCTGCGGGCGAATTCCCGAGGTAGTGGACGAAGCGACCGAAGCCATGGCGATCCTCCTCCCGAAACGCGAGGCGGCCCGATCGGCCGCTCGCCACATCCGTGTGTCACTCGTGCTTCGCATGGCCCGTGCCGCCTCAAATCGAGGCGTTGCCAGAACGGAGTAACGCGCATTTGGCCTTGAGGTTGAACCGGCAAGGCTGGCGCGCGAGATCGGGCCGCCGACACCGCGCTCCCGGCTGGCCTCCGACCACGCCGGCTGGCGGCTGGCCGGCCGATCGTGACCCGCGAACCTCGCCCTCTGGCCCGCTCCTCGACCCGAATTCGCTTCGCCGCCGCCGTATCCAGTGCCACGATCAAAGCGTCGCCAGACTCGTTGACCCGCGGCGGGAGGACTCCATGACCCGCACGGTCGTCCTGCACGAGTTCATGCCCTACGGCGCGCCCGATCTTCAATCGGTGGAGCGTCGCCATCTGATCGCCGCGCTGTCCTGCGCGATGTCCATGAGTCTTGCGCTGTTTCTCGGCCTCGCGCCGCTGCTCGGTCGCACGACCCGTGCGCGGCCGGTCGCAAGCGTTCGTGTCACGCTCGAGCGCTTCGAGACGACGCCGATGCTGCCGCCTCCAGCCGATCGGGCGCGCCCGCTGCCTCCCGTTCGACCGACACCGCCTTGCGAGGTGGCCGAGGTTCGCCAGGTCGAAGTCGCACCGCCGGAGCTGCATCGTGAGCCCGAAACCGGCACGCCGATCGGCAACTCTGAGTCGATGGACTCGGGCGTCCGAAGCACGCCGAAGGGAGAGGTTGGCTCGCCGGCTGAGCTCGAGGTCCTTCCCGAACTGGGTGTCCACGTTCCTCGCGATGAGGAGCCGGTGGTCTGGCACCGCGTGGCCCCCGAGTATCCGGAAGTGCTCAAGCTCGCCGGCTTCGAGGGCCGCGTGACCTTTCAAGCACTGATCGGTCGCGACGGACGCGTGGCCCGGATCGAGGTGATGGGGCGCGATGCGAACCCGATGTTCGAGAACGCCGCGCGGGCCGCGCTCCTGCAGTGGCGGTTCGAGCCGGCGCGCGCCGCCGGGCACCCGGTCGCGGTGTGGGTGGCCGTGCCGTTTCGGTTCACGTTGCGCTAGGCGTCGCGTGGCGAGTGCGACTAGTGTTGCGATCATGGCTGCGCGCGCCCGAAACGCCTCACCCGCTCCACGCTCCAGCGCCTACACCGCGATCTACGCAGTGGTCAGACGCGTGCCGCGGGGGCGAGTCTCCACCTACGGCGCGATTGCGGAACTCGCGAAGTTGCCGCGCCAGGCGCGCCTGGTCGGCTACGCCATGCACGCGCTCCCGGATGGCTCACCACTGCCATGGCACCGCATCCTGAGTGCCGACGGGCGGCTGGGGATCGCGCGACTGAGTCCCAGTGGCGCGCTCACGCAGCGCATGCGTCTCGAGCGCGAGGGGGTGGGCTTCGATGCCCGCGGGCGAGTGAAGCTCGAGCGCTTCGGCTGGCCGCGGGCACGCTTCGCCGCCCGCCCGCGATGACGCCTGTGCTAGCGTGCCGCGCGAGATGAACCACTCGATCCGACACTCCCGACGGGCGGCTCGGGCCACCGCATGGATGCTCGCCTGCGGACTCGCCGCGAGTTCGATCACGGCTCATGCCGCGCGCCCGCGCGTTTCGGATCCCGACTCGCTGGCGACCGCCTATCGCGAGCGCGCCGCCCGACTGATCGGCACGGCGCTCCTGAGTCCGCGCGCCTACGAGCGGCTCCACGAGCTTTGCGATGGCATCGGTCACCGGCTCTCGGGCTCGCGCCCGCTCGAACGCGCCGTCGACTGGGCCGCAACCCGTATGAAGGCCGACGGCTTCGAGAACGTGCGACGTCAACCGGTGTGGGTGCCGCACTGGGAACGCGGCGCCGAGGGCGCATGGATCGTCGAGCCGCGCCTCCATCCGATCAGTCTGCTGGGACTGGGTCGCAGCGTCGGGACGCCACCCGGCGGACTCGAGGCGGAGGTTCGGGTGGTGAGCCGATTCAGCGAACTCGATTCGCTGCCGGTCGACTCGGTGCGTGGCCGCATCGTGCTGTTCGACGTTCCGTTCACGAGCTATTCCGCGACGGTGCTGTACCGGGCGGAGGGGGCCAAACGTGCGGCCGCGCGCGGTGCGGTCGCGATGCTGGTGCGCTCGGTCGGACCGACCAGCCTGCGGACTCCACACACCGGCAGCATGGGGGAGTACGTCGACTCGATCCCGCGGATTCCGGGTGCCGCGATCAGCATCGAGGACGCCGAGATGATCCATCGCTTCGCCGCACGCGGCGAGCGCGTGCGCGTGCGGCTCGAGATGGAGGCTCGCACGCTCGAGCTGGCGCGCTCCTACAACGTGATGGGGGAGATCCGCGGTCGCGAGCGGCCCGACGAAGTGGTGGTCGTGGGCGGACATCTCGATTCGTGGGACGTCGGTCAAGGCGCTCACGACGACGGCGGGGGCTGCGTGATCTCGATGGAGGCGGTGCGGTTGATCCGTGAGCTGGGCCTCAAGCCGCGTCGCACGCTGCGCTGCGTGCTGTGGACCAACGAAGAGAACGGATTGCGCGGAGCGCTCGCGTACGCCGATTCGCTCGGCGCGCCGCGCGAACGCCACGTCGCAGCGATCGAGAGCGATGGGGGCGTCGAGCGCCTGCTCGGCTTCGGGGTCACGGTCTGGAAGCCCGGCACCGAGCAGGTGGACAGCCTACGAACCCGGCGCGCGCGCGCGCAGCTGCTCGAACTCGCGCCGTTGCTGGCCCCGCTGGGCGCCTCAACGCTCGGCGCGGACGGTGGCGGCGCCGACGTCGGGCCGCTGATGAAGCACGGAGTGCCCGGGCTCGCCCATCTCACCACCATGGCGCGCTATTTCGAGTGGCACCACACCGCGGCCGACATGCTGGACAAGGTCGATCCGCTGGAATTGCGGCAGAACGCCGCGGCGCTCGCGGTGCTCGCCTTCGTACTCGCCGACATGCCCGAGCCGCTCGGCGGGCCCCTCCCCGGCGGTCGCTGACCCCTTTCGGTCGGCTCCAAGCGCACCTCAAGCCGCACCCCTCCGCGGTCGAAAACCCATGTGCGGACGTGCGCTGCGCGGATCCGCGTGTGTCTTGCGAGGTCCGGGAACCCGGCCTCGCGGCTGGCATTGGACGCCGGAGCCCCCATGGACAAACCCCGCGTACTGGTGGTGGACGACGAGGAGACGCTCGTCTACGTCATCCGCAGCATTCTCGAGACCAACGGCTGCGAGGTGATCACTGCGGGTTCGGCGGAGTCCGCGCTCACCCAGCTCGAGGCGAACGCGATCGACGTCGCGGTGTGCGACATCGTGCTGCCGGGCATGAACGGCCTGCAGTTGCTGGCCAGCATCAAGCATCGCCGCCCCGAGATCGAGGTGCTGATCATGACCAGCCACGCCTCGATCGACACCGCCGTCCAGGCGCTGCGTGCCGGCGCGTACGACTACCTTCACAAGCCGTTCGACGACATCGAGGAAGTGTGGACGCACGTCTCTCGCGCGCTCGAGAAGTCGCGACTCACGCGCGAGAACCGCCAGCTCCTCGAACACCAGGCGCGCCTCAACGCGCAGCTCTCGGACAAGCTTCGCAGTCTGCGTACGCTGGTGGAAGCCGGGCAGGAAATGAGCAAGCTCACCCGGGTGCCGCAACTGCTCGACCTGATCGTCGGACGCGTCAAAGAAGTGCTCGAAGCGGAACGTGTGTCGGTGATGCTGCTGGACGAACACCGCCAGACGCTTCGCATCGCCGCTTCGTACGGGATGGACCACCTTCCGCTCGATACCATCGAAGTTCCGATGGGCGAAGGAGTGGCCGGCAGCGTCGCTTCGAACGGCGAGCCGGTGCTGGTGACGCGCGACGACCCGACCGACTCGTTCATGTCGGCGCCGGTGCGCATGAGTGTTCCGTTGCCGGGATGGCGCGAGACCATCGGCGTGATCAACGTGACCGCGCGCCGCTCCGGCGTGCCCTTCTCGCCCGACGACCTGCAGCTGTTGATGGGCCTCGCCGGCCTGGTGGCGTCATCGGTCGAGCGCGTGCGGCACACCATGGAGCTTCAGCGCGCCTACGACTCGCTCAAGAACGCACAGGACCAGATGATCGCCAGCGAAAAGCTCAAGGCGATCGGGCAGATGGCCGCCGGCGTCGCGCACGATTTCAACAACATCCTGGCGATCATCGCCGGCCGCGCGGCCTCGGGGCTGCGCGCGGTGAATGCGAAGAAGCCCGACATCGAACGCATTCGCCAGTACCTCGAGCCGATTCTGCAGGCGGCGCGAGAGGGCGCGGCGACCGTCAAGCGCATCCAGGACTACTCGCGCATCCGCCGCGATCAGCCGCGCGGTGCCGTCAACCTGAACACGGTGGTGCAGGACGCGGTCGAGCTGTCGCGCCCCAAGTGGAAGACCGAACCCGGCATGCGCGGCGCCGCGATCGACGTGGTGCAGGAACTGGACGAGATTCCGATGATTCGCGGCGACATCCCCGAGCTGGGTTCGGTGCTCTCGAACCTGCTGTTCAACGCCGTCGAGGCGATGCCGCAGGGCGGTCACATCGTGATCCGCACGCGCCGCCAGGACGATCGGGTGCGCCTCGACGTCGAGGACTCGGGCGTCGGCATGAGCGACGAGACGCAGCGGCGGTTGTTCGAGCCGTTCTTCACCACCAAGGAGACCGGGCAGGGGCTCGGCATGAGCATCGTGCACGGCATCCTCATGCGACACGGCGCCGAGATCCAGGTCGACAGCCGGGAGAACGGCGGGACGCGCTACTCGATCCTGCTGCCGCTCGCGACCGAACCGGCACCGACCGTTGTCGCGCTACCGCGCGGTGCGCCGCCCGCGCCCGGCATGAGGATCCTGCTGGTCGACGACGATGCGCGCGTGCGGGCATCGATCGCCGACGAGCTCGAGCACGAAGGCCACGAACTGCTCGCGATCGGGGACAGCCGTTCGGCGCTCGAGGCGATCGAGGCTCAGGAATTCGATGTCGTGGTGACCGATCTGTCGATGCCGGGCCTGACGGGCATCGATCTCGCCGCGCGCTGCAAGGAGCGCCGGCCGCACCTGCCGGTGATCCTGATGAGCGGCCGCGCGACCGAGCAGATCGAAGCAGAGGTGCAGCGCGCCCGCATCGACTACGTGATCTCGAAGCCATTCACGTCCGAGGAGCTGCTGTCCGTGATCGGAGTGCTGACGCGCGCGCGCCGCGCCGCCTGACACCGTCTGCGGAGACGGCGCTCCGCGCGACCACGAATCGAGGAGTGACCGTCGAATGGAATCGACGTACCGAGCCTGCAACGTGCGAAGCGTGACCCGGGGAGCGGGTGATCGCATCGCGCGCCGCATCGCGCTCGTGCTCTCAGTCGCGGGACTCGCGGCGCTCGCACCGGGATCCGGATGGGGCGTGCGCCCCGCGGAAGCGGCGACTTATCTGGTCACCAACACCACCGATGCCGCGGCGGGTTCGCTGCGAGACGCGATCAACAGCGCGAACGCGAATGCCGGTACCGACTCGGTGCACTTCGCGATTCCGAACGGCGACCCCGGCCACGACGTGGGGCTCGGAGTGTGGCGGATCGCGCCCCTCACGATCCTCCCGACCATCACCGAGGCGCTGATCCTCGACGCGTCGACGCAACCGGGTTGGATCGGAACGCCGGTCGTCGAACTCGACTGCGCGGGGGCCGTCGGCGCCACCGCCGGCATCCTGATCCACGCCGACGACTGCCTGGTGCGCGGCTTCATCGTGCACAGCTCCGCGGACGAAGGCATCGAGATCGCGGGAGATACCGGCTACGGCGACTTCAACGTGATCGAAAACTGCTGGGTGGGTCTGCGCCCCGACCGCACACCGGCGCCGAACAGCGAGTACGGAATCATGCTCACCAACTCGGCGCGAGCCAATCGAATCGGTGGCACCGGCCCGTTCGACGGCAATGTGATCGGCGCGAGTCCGCTGTCGAGCATCGTGATCCGCAACAGCAGCAGCAACGACAATGTGGTGATCGGCAACCGCATCGGCGTGGGGCCCGACGGTCTCACCCCGCGCGGCGGGCAGCAGCACGGCATCGAGATCCACGACGATGCACAACGCAATCGCATCGGTGGCGCGACCGCGGCCGAGGCGAACGTGATCGCCTACCACCTGCTCGACGGCGTTCGCATCGCGAGCAACGCCGGCGAAGGCAACGAGGTGCTGCGCAACTCGATCTACGCGAACCAGGGCCTCGGGATCGACCTCGAAGGCGACGGGGTCACCGCGAATGACGGGGCGCTCAGCTCGACGACCACCAATCAACGCATCGATCATCCCGTGCTCACGACCGCCGTGATCGGTCCTTCCAATCTCCGTGTGGGTGGCTTCATCGGCATCGGCTCGGGCCAGGCGGTATTCGCGGGCGCGCGCGTCGAGGTGTTCCGCGCCGCCGTCGATCCGAGCGGGTTCGGAGAAGGGCGCACCTTCGTCGGTGCGCTGACCGCGGACGCGAATGGCCGCTTCTCGGGTGCTCTGCCCTCAGCCGGACTGGTGGCCGGCGACACGCTGACCGCCACCGCGACGCTGGCGCCCGCGGGCACCTCCGAGTTCGGTCCAGCCCTTCGCGTCGACGCACTTCGGGTCACCAAACGAGCGTTCCTCGCCGACGGCACGCCGTTGATCAGTGGTGCGGTGCTGCCGCGCGGCACGCTGGTGCGCTTTCTCCTCTATGTGAGCAACGCCGGAGGGCTGGTGCCGGATCTCGGAGTGCGCGACTCGCTCGCGACCGGATTCCAGTACCTGCCCGGTTCGCTCCACGTCGACGCGAGTCAGCCCGACTGCCCGGGCGGCACCTGCGATGCGGCGCGCGAAGCCGCGATCTACGCCGCCGCAGCACTTGCGGCGATCCGCACCGACGGAGTGGACGCGGACGTCGCGAGTTTCGGCGCGGGCATCGTGCGCGCCGGCGACCGGGAGGTCGCGAATGCCCGGCTCGACGCGCCGGCCGCGCGCGTCTGGGCGCTGCTGTTCAGCGTGAGAGTTCAGTGAACACCCACCGGCGACGGCCGGTGATTCAGCCTCGCGCACCGCGCGCGGGGCGTCGTGTCGTACCCCGAACCGGAGGCTTCACTGTGCGAATCCAGGTCTCGCAGTTCGTCTCGTCCGTGCGTGCGCTCATCGTGACGCTCGCGCTGGTGCTGTTCCCCGTGCTCGTTCAGGCCGCGGACAATCAGGGAACCGGTGACGTCGCCGGCGACATCGCCGCACTCGCGCCGTCGAACGTGTTTCAGCTCAACGCCACCCAGCTCGCACTCGTGAAGCGCGCATTCCTTGCGAATGGCACCGCGCTGACGAGCGGCGCCACGTTGCCGCGCGGCACGCTGGTCAAGTTCCTGGTCTACGTCAACAACACCACCGGCATCGCGGTCACCGACCTGAGCGTCCGTGACTCGCTGGTGGCCGGTTTCGGCTATCAGGTCGGCACCGCGCGAGTCGATACGGCGGTCGCCAATTGCGCTTCCGGTACCTGCACGCCGGTCGAGGAATCGGCGATCTACGCAGCCGTCAACGCGCAAGCGGCCGGCACCGATGGCGTGGACGCCGATCCGGTCAGCTACACGCCGGGCGTCACCAGCGTCGATGTCGGCGACCAGCGGATCGCGAATGCGGCCATGACGGTGCCCGCGAACCGCGTCTGGGCGCTTCTGTTCACGGCACGGATTCAGTAGTCGAGCCGACCCGGACCCGAATCGGAGACCACGTGAGCCACGTGCGCGCATGCGCGCACCGTCGCTGGCGGCTCGGCGTTTGCGCCGTCCTGCTGGGATTGTCGATCGGGCTGTCGAATCGAGCGCAGGCCGCGGACAACGCGGCGCTGGGCGGATTCGGCGGACTCGCCAACGGCACCCTTGCGGGCGGTGACGGCACCGGTGAGGCCCGCCTGACGCTCAATGTCGTGGACCTTGCGCTCGTATTGCGTGCGTGGGACACGACAGGCACCGTGCTGCCCGATCTGGCGCCCGTGGTGTCGGGCGACACCCTGTGGTTCGTGCTGCGGGTCGAGAACCCGACCGCCTCGGCGACGGCCGATGTGCGGCTCGAAGACCTGCTCGACGAGGCCCGCTTCACTTACCTGGCGGGAACGCTCGAACAGACGACGCTCGGCGCGGGAGCAACCGATGCCGCATTGTGGACGGCAACCTGGACGCCGCTCACGGATGCGCTCGGAGCCCCGGACGACCTGGCGTCATTCGTCGACACCGGAGGAAGCGCCGCCGCCGATCGGCTGGCGGTCGGCGCGGATCCGCTGCAGACCAGTCTGCCGCTCGATGTGGGAGCCGGCGCGCTGCGCGCGTTCCGGTTCCGGGCGAGGGTGCGATGAGCCTTCGCCCGAATATCGCGTGGGCGCTGCTCGCGGCCAGCGTGCTGCTCGGAGGGCTCTGCGCGCCGGCGCGCGCAGTGCCGATCGAGAATCGCTCGCGCGGCAGCGTTGCGGGCGTGACGCTCGACACGACGCTCGCAGCGGTCCGCCTGGATCGGCTGGTGCGCGGGTCGAGCGGAGCCTTCGCCGAGGTCGCGCCAAACGTGGTGCTGGCGGCCGCGGCGGCGACGCCGTTCCAGCTCGACGTGCGGCCACAGATCGCGGGCGCCGACTCGGGCGTGCGCGTGGTGCGGCTCACCGTTCCGCCGGGATTCACGAATCTGGTGGTGACCGGCGTGCGCGTGGCCGGTACGCAGCTCGTCTCCGACTGTCCGAGCCCGACGCCGGGCGGCTGGTGCGTGAGCGTTTCGGGCGGTACCGCCACGGTGACACTCGGCGCGGCGGTGGTGACGAGCCTCGCACAGCTCACGATCGACCTGGTCGCTGACGCGCCGGCCGTTGCCGGCAGCGGCGCATTCTCGGTCGCAGTCGCCTACGACTCCCTGACGACCCTCGCGGCGGCCGGCGACGCCGACGGCGATCCGCTCGATGCCAACAGTCTCAGCGTTTCCGCGCAGGTTTCTCAGGGTGAGCGGCTCGCGATCGCTCAGGTTCCGGATCGTGGCGAGGCGCTGGTCGGCGAAGTCGTGACCTATGAGGTCGCGATCCGAAACACCGGTGCCACCGACGTCACGCAAGTTCGCATCGAAGACCGTGCCCCGCCGGGGTTCAAGTTCGTGTCGGGCACCGCACGACTCGACGGGGTCACACTCGCGGATCCTCCCGCCTCGTCGCCGTTCCGGTTCGTGCTCGGCACCGTGCCGGGCCGCGTGGACGCGAATGGGAACGGAGTCGCGGATCCGGGCGAAGTGGGCTTCCGGCGACTCACGTATCAGCTCGTGGTGGGCGCGAGTGCGGCGCCGGGACGCGCCTATCGCAGCGTGGTGGTGGCGCGTGATGCCTGCGACAGCTGCCGCGTCTCGAACGTCACGGGCTCCGCGGTCCGAGTGGTGGCGGATCCGCTGTTCGACTTCGGCACCATCGTCGGCAAAGTGTTCGACGATCGCGATCGCGACGACTGGCAGGACGCAGGGGAGCGGGGCATCGCCGATGCGACGGTGGTGCTCGACGACGGAAGCTATGCGGTGACCGATGCGCACGGACGCTTCAGCTTCGCGCGCGTGCGGCCCGGCCATCGGATGCTCAAGCTCGACGTCTCACGGTTGCCGGCGGGCTCCGAGATCGCCACCGAAGCGAGTCGCATCGTCCCGGTCACACCCGGAATTCTCATGCGCGCCGACTTCGGAGCGCGGGTCGAGACCGAGGAGGCCCGCATCGGCACCCCCGATCGGGTCGGATTCGCACTCGAGTCGCAGGCGACGCATCTGCCGGTCGAGATCATCGGTCACGTCGACGCGCCGTCCGCCGTCGTGCAGGGCACTCCGGTCGAACTGCCGACCGCCGAACTGCGACTCGAACTCACCACCCCCGACGACGTGGTGAGACGCGGACGCGACGGCCAGGTCGAACCGCTGGCGCTGGTGCTGGCGGTGTCGCGACCCGATCAGGTGTCCGCATGGCGCCTGAACGTTCGAGACGGCGCGGGCGCGAGCGTTCGCGTGTTCGACGGCAGCGGCGCGCCGCCGTCGCGGCTCACGTGGGACGCTCGCGATGGCGAAGGACGAGCGATCGAGGCCGGTCGCATCTATCAGCTGCAACTCGAGGTCGATTATGGCGATCGGACTCACGCTGCGAGCGCGGTGCAACTGCTGGGTGTGGATCGAAGCCTGATCGTCTCGATGCGTCTCGTCGCCGGCGAATGC
>JABFRW010000086.1 GCA_013140805.1 Candidatus Eisenbacteria bacterium | reverse complement strand
CGCACGGTGTCGTGATAGAGTCGCGCACGCGAAGACCTCCGTTGTCGGCAGAAAGCTCCCTGAACAAGTGCTTTCTACCACATGGAGGTCTTTGTCTTTCCTACCCTTCACGAATACACCGGGCTAGGCCCACTGCGAGTGAACGGCCGCACGTGCGAATCCGTGCGGCCGGATGTTCGCAAGAAGACCCAGCGTGACAGCGGCCGATGCATCTGACTTCGTCCGAGGCGCAAGGTTCGGCGGGACGTGGAGGTTTGGGAATGCGGAACCTTGGATCGCAGCGGTGGCGACGCGCCTCAGTCATCGCTCTCGGGTTGCTCGTCGCGCTAGCGGCGAGCCCCGCCACCGCTGAGCCCTTCGATCCTGGCTGTGTACTTCCGTTCGACGCGATCAAGGTCGAGCACCCCATCGACGGCACTTGCGGTCGAGAGGGGGACGCGAGCACGGCCAAGAAGAAGGCGCAGAACCTCGCCAAGAGTAATTTCTGCGCGCCGTCCCCGGCCGCGCGCGTCACGCTGGTCAGTTTTCAAAGACTGCAGAACAAGGTCACCCAGCTCGGCATTCCGTTCGGATCGGCCAGCGCGATGCCGACCGATCGCGCGGTTCTTCGGGACATCTATACGACCACCGACGGCATGACGATTGGCGAAGGTAGCCGCGTCGTCTACGTCGGCTTCATCGTCAAGGCGAAGGCGGCCGGGAAAGAGTCGTGCAACTGCAGCGAGACGGGCGTCGAGAACACCGACATTCACGTCAGCCTCGGCCGCACGCACGCCGAGCCCAAGTGCAAGACGATCACCGCCGAGATTAGCCCGCACTTTCGGCCCGATCTCTGGACGGTCGGCGCACTCAATCAGATCGAGAGCCACCCAGTACGGATCAGCGGGCACCTCTTCTTCGACTCAGTCCACAAGCTCTGTAACGGCACCGAGCCGATCGCGGGGCAGCCGGCGCGTGTGAGCCTCTGGGAGATCCACCCGGTCTACAGCTGCGAGGTATGCGTGAACACCTCGATCAGCGGCTGTCCCTGGGACGATGACTCGAAGTGGCGGGCGATTGGGGACGTGGTCGAGGAAGAGGCGGAGGAGTAGACGCACGGCTGCCGGGAGAGCGCTCGCGCGGCGAACTCGCGTGCGCCCCTGATCCTCATCGGCCGGACTGTTTGCGCTGTGCTCGTCTTGGCCGATTGAGTGCTTCCGGTCCCCCCAGCAGATTCGAAGCCTCGCGTCTCCCACCGCAGCGACTCGAGTGCGAGGAACACCTCCATCGGCGCGCCAAGACTCGTCAAGGTCGCCACGGCTGGGGAGCGTCGCGCTTCAGGTATGGGAGCTTGATGGATGAGCCACCCGGACGAGATGCCGCAGCCGGTCGCAACCTGGGAGCCCAAGGGGCCCTGGACGCGTCACCACTGGTCTCCGGGGGCAGAGCCAGCGGTCCTCATCGGTTCTAGTATAATGTTGCCATACAATCAGTTGGCAGTCCTATTTGCGAGTCCGCTCCGGCCTCCAATCCGCCTTGAACACGAATGGCAGTCCACGCGCCTGGAGGCGCTCTACCGTCGGTAATTGCGAACTGAAGCTGCCAGGTGCTTTTAGATCTTGCCAGATGGAATCTGATGGCTCTAGGATGCGGCCCGCATGAAGGACCAAGATCCCGATATCGCTCTGACCGACGCAGTTCCCGGCGAGACGAAGCACGAGAGGTTCGTGCGCATCGCTGAGCGTCGGACCCAGCAGGTGCTGGAGAAGCTCCGCATTCTAGGGAACTGCTCCAACCGCGGGATCTACGAGTTCAGTGACGATGAAATCGAGCGAGTATTTCGCGCGATTCTGCGCCAGGTGGATATCACTCGGGCGCAGTTCGAGGATCGTGCGAAGCGAATCGAGTTCAAGCTATAGCGCGTCCGCATGGTCGCGCGGACGTTCAAGAGGGGTGACGTGCGCGATGTTCGCGCGCGGTCATTGCAGACGTGAAGCGTTCGGCGGATCGCTGAGGATGAGGCGGCCCGGGCCACCAAGGGCGCAGTAGTAGGTTGCTCGAAGCGTGGCAGCACCCACGAGAGCCAGCCGGACGGCGGTGACGAAAGCGATGAGGAGCCCCTGTGGCCTTCCTGGGCCGGGGCTCCTCATTGTTTTGAGCAGCGTGCCTTGTTCGGAGCGCGTTGACTGTGATCGACGCTCGCAACAGTCCGACGCCGAGCCGGCGCTGGGCGCCCGATGCTCCTCGGGGCTTCTTCGGCTAGGAGGGAGGAGAAACAAGATGTCGTTCGAGATTTACGTCGATCGCTCGAATCAGTGGCGGTGGCGCATGTTCGCCAACAACAACCGGATCATCGGTGACAGTGGCGAGGCGTACCACAATCGCACCGATTGCGAAGCGATGGTTGACTGGATCAAGAGGAACGCCCTGACTGCTCAGGTCCGTGTGAAGATGACGAGCTAGCCAGGGCGCGCGGACTCGGGGTGTCGACGTGTCAGCGTCGGCGCCCCACCGCAAATCGGAAGGAGCGTTCGTATGGAGCGTACCAGAGGTGAAAAGCGGCCTCCAGTCTTGGGCGCGCCGTCGCGTTCGCATGGGAGCCAGCGTACCCCGAAGCTCGGACGGAGCCCGCGGTAGGAACCATGGCCAGAATCACGATCGCTAGCGTCTCCGAGTCCGAACCACTCGCGGCTACCATCTGGCTGGGACTGGACCAGATGCCGCTGACGCGCGACATGTCCTGCACAAACACTTCGTGGGAACCGACACCGACGCCAGCGGCAGTTCTGGTGGCTCACACGAAGGCGGCGGAGGCGTCCCCGACATGGCGCGAGCGACTGTCGTGGCTCCTCGGTCGCCTGACCGGCACACCCGTCTGGATTTTCAGCGCCGCGGAGGATGCCGCTCACGGAACCCTTCGCTGTTCGGGACTTGAGCACCTGGTCATCTGTTCCGATCGCACTTCGGACATTTCTGAGTTCGTTCGCACGGTGGCGCAGTCGTACGACGACTCCGAGCTGCTCGGTCGCGCGCTCACTGGCGCTGGCGCCGGGGCGGTGCTCACCAGGGCCAGTGGAGCGGGCACGCTTATCGGCGGCATCATTGGCCTTGTCTCGGCCGACAACTCCGGCCTTCGACCGGCTGGCCTACCCTTCGCGTGCTGGAGCTGTGGCGCGCGCTACCGACTCCACCTACTTGCGCGGCCGAGTGCACTTAAGTGCTTTCAATGTGGGCAGCGCTACGAGTTGCCGGCGGCTTCCGTGGTCCCGACCAAGGGCGCAGTTCCAAGCGCGAGCCTGACTCAGCTTCGGCCGACTCCTCGCAGACGCAAACGGGTACTTCGACGATCGCGCATCACAACGACGGAGCCAACAGTGACGACGTCAAATTACGACGTAGCGCTCTCATTCGCAGGCGAACAGCGCGCCTACGTACAACGCGTCGCGGAATCACTGCGCGCGGGAGGCGCAAGCGTGTTTTTCGACGAGTTCGAAGCAGTCGCGTTGTGGGGCCACGATCTCGCCGTGCGTTTCGATACGGTCTATCGCTCTAGCGCCCGATTCGTCGTGCCGTTTGTGTCGGCGGCCTATGCGAGCAAGGCTTGGCCTCAGCACGAATTTCGGAGCGCGCTGGCCACCGCGGTGCAATCCGTCGAGCCCTACATATTGCCGGTTCGATTCGACCAGACCGAGTTACCCGGCCTTCGCCCTACGATCCACTATCTCGATGGCGTCAAGCTGACTCCCGACGAAGTGGCAAGAGCGATCCTTCAGCGGCTGACGGGCGAGACGGCGTCGGCGCCACTTCCCTCCGAGGTATCGCCGCGACTGCGCGCCTTGCCGCCGTCGGACTTCAATCCATACGCTGAGACCGAAGTGGCGGTTCGGTTACTGAGATCCGGCCTCGAGCGACGGACGGCAGAACTCGAGGGCCGTGGCTTCGGCGTGCACACGCAGGATCGAAATGGCCGCTTTATGCTGCGGATCATGCGGTCGGGAGCGTCGGTCTACGGCCTCGACGTTTGGATCGGTGGAGATTGGGGCGACAACACCATCTGTTTCTCGATTGGGGCCTCCCGGATGAGCTCAAACGGCGTGAATGCCACCGGGACCGTCGAGTGGGATCGTGAGCGCGGCTTGCCCCTCATTGTCCTGCACAACATGAGCCTGCTTCCAAACTTGGGCGACACGTATCGGCTCACCGGTGATGAACTCGCCGAGGCAATTTGGAACGAGATCTGTAACCGATTCGAGCGCGGCTTCTAGCTGAATTCACAGGAGGTGTTCCATTGGAGGGGGGAAGAGCCAGGAGCGCGCATCCAGGACACTGGCCGCTTGCATGCGGCGAGTGTGGATTGGACGTCTTCCGTGAGCGAAACGTGAATGAAGGGCCAAACTTTCGCCTGTATGTCAACGACACGGGTCGACTCTTCGGCGAGGTTCCTGACGGCTCCCTTCGCGAAGTCGAGGCCCCGATAGTGTGTGTCGGCTGCGAAGAGCGCGAAACTGGCGGGCCAGCGTGAGCGCCCCGTCGGCAAGAGCAACCGCGGAGCCACGAGCCGAAACGGACGAGGAAGGAAGGGCCTGCCCGCGACTCGAGATTGAATACCGCCGGCTTCGGCGTCCCGCCTACCGCATCCGGCATGCGGAGTTCTGCCTGGTGGAGGAACACGTGCATGTCGAAGCACTCGCGCTACGCGAGGACCAGTCTGCAAGCGCAATCGCGCGAGGCCTTCGCTTCGTAATTCGGTCCGAAGCAGTCAAAGAGCCGCCAAGCAACCCATACACCAGACGTTTCGAGTCGCCGCCGCCAGAGCTTCCGAACTCTTGGCTCGACCCGGTTCGCGAAGGGCCAGGGTATCAGTCGAGTACCGAGGTATTTGTCGACCTAGCACAGATTGAAGCTCTGAACGCCGGGGTTGCTTCACTTCTCGAGACTGGAGCGCGCTGGAGGCGCGAAGCACTATGGAGTGAGTACGAAATGACGTTCGCTTGGACCGATTGCATTGTCCTTGGCGTAATCCAGCGTCAGCAAATCCCGGCAGCCTATTTTCAGTCGCGTGCGTATCCGCCGATGTACGTGACCATATCGCCGTCTCGGCTGTTCTCGTTTCGCGATTGGCTCACTCGTGTGAATGCCGAGCTACCGTCGCAGTGACGCGATTTCTGGGGTCGGGCTGGGGCTGCGGAATTCCGCGAGATGTTCCTGACCGGTTCAATCCCGGCATGAGCATTAGGTTCGAAACCTGTCGAGGGAGGTCGTGTGTCGGATAGTGGCGTGTTCTCGTCCCCGCAACAGCAGGAACACTTTCTGAGTCTCAACCAGCAGTGGGGGGACCGGTATCGAGTCTTCTACGGACTGCCGTTCGGCAACATCTTCGATCTCGCGGGTGTGGAGGACGTGGCCTTTGGCTCGGCCCTGTCCAGTGCGACGGTGCCGTACACACTCTGCGATGAGAGTGGCAATGCCGTCTTGTGCGTCGATTTCGATGAGCTCGGAGACGGCGTCAACGTCGGCGACCACTACCAGCCGGTCCTGCCAACCAGCGCACCGTGGAGTCGACTTATTCGGCTCAAACTTGTGGTAGCCAAGTCTTCAGGCACGCCGTATCTGGTGGTCGGGTCACGATATTTCGAATCGCTTTCCAGGGGAACGAAGAGCTCGATCCTGGACGCAGTCATTGGTGAGGTCATGGCGCGGCGCGCAACGCGTGCACGGCTCGAGGCATTCGACCCGGAGGAAATCGGGCTCTCGGTGGAGGAGTTTCAAAGCCTCACCGAGGATGAGCGACAGGAGCGCGTGCAAGACTGGGTAATCGGTGTCGAAGTGGAGGCTGACTTTGAGCATAGCCCGATCCACGCGCGCATCGCGGAACTTGAAATGGAGACTAACCACCCGGCGCATGGATCCGAGGGACTCTTCGATCCGCCGCTACCCGAAGGATCGATCGACGAGCGCTTGGCGGCAATGGCGTCCGCAGAGCGGGAGGGTGCTCGTGTCTGGGTCGAGACACAGTCCGGTGAGCGGATTGAGCGAGTCGTGTGGTTGCCTCGCTTCGAGCTGCCGAACTACTACGGCCCGACGCTGGCGAAGGAGATCGCCCTTCTGCTCGCCCTCGAACAGCTGGTGGGCCGACAGCCTCGGTAGCTGGAAATGAGTTGGCGTCTTGGGCTTGATCTCTCTCACGGCTCCTGTATTCTTCAACAGTGCGCCTTCTAGCAGAAGCGCGCACTCCCAAGCTCCGCGGCACATTTCCCCCTGAATTCTGCTGCGTCTGAGCCGGCCCGCAAGCCAGTGGATGGCTTCGTGGCCGCCCTGCCCAACTAGACCTCCCGCCGAATCTCGCGTCCTCGGCGCCCACTGCGCGTTTCTGCTAGTACGCGCAGTGGCGGGGCCGTCGAGCAATTCACCACGCTCCCCTTGTCCATTCTTCCGCACCCTCATCAACTCCCGCCTAGGTATCTCACGCAGCCCGAAGTCGAGCGCTTCTTCGCGGTGATCGCGAATCCCCGCGACCGCGCGCTCTTCACCCTCATGTATCACCACGGGCTCCGAGTCGGCGAAGTCCTCCTGCTACGGCGAGCGGACGTGGACCTAGGTCGTGGTCGGCTTCTTGTTCGGCGCCTCAAGGGCGGCGTTTGGAGTGAGCAGATCCTCTTCGCCGGCACGGCCGCGCTCTTGCGCGCGCATACGACCCAAACCTTCGGCACGCCGGACGAGCCGCTGTTCGTCGGCCGCGCGGGGCCGCTCCAGCGTCGGCAGATTCAGCTCCGCTTCGTCCGCTATCGCGATCTCGCCCAGCTACCGAGACACATCACCACGCATTCACTCCGCCACTCAATCGCCACGCATCTGCTCGATGCCGGAGCGTCACTGGAGTTCGTCCAGGACCACCTGGGTCATCGGAACATCCGCTCGACCGCGATCTACGCCCGCATCACCGACCGCCATCGCGAAGCGCTGTTCAAGAAGCTCGAGCGTTCGCCGTGGATCGTTCAACCCGCGCGACCCATCTCGCCTTCCTCCGCCCCACCAACTGCCCCCGCAGAAGGAGCAACGCTATGACTCCGAAGCGGCACTTTTCGCGACTGCTGATGCCACTCTCCGCTTTCCTTCTCGTCTCCATCGCCTTCGGCTGTGGAGGCGGAAGTGACGGTCCGACTGCACCACCTGGCGGTGGGGGCGGAGGCAATCACGCGCCAACGGTCAACCTCAACATCAGCCAAACCGTCTTCAACCCTGGTCAGACCGCTCAGTTGACGGCTACGCCCGCGGATCCTGACGGCGACCAACTGACCCTCAGCTGGCGGGCCAAGTACGGCACCGTCAACTCGAGTGGGCCGACTGCGACGACGGCCACCTACGTCGCCACGTCGGGGTGGGGCCGTGACACGATCTTCGTGACCGTGAGCGACGGTCACGGTGGGAGCGCCGAAGGAACCGCCGGTGTGTACATCCGCAATCTCAACACGCCCACGATCGC
The DNA here is from genome assembly GCA_013140805.1 of Candidatus Eisenbacteria bacterium. Classification (NCBI taxonomy): domain Bacteria; phylum Candidatus Eiseniibacteriota; species Candidatus Eiseniibacteriota bacterium. The sequence continues at coordinate 38,559 of JABFRW010000086.1, read as the reverse complement.
GCTCTTTCCGGTCGCGCCGACCAATCCAAACTGCCCAGGGTTCGCACTCCAAGTGACGCCTACTGAGGACCTCCTGGTCACCGCATTCCACATCTGGCCGGGTGGGGCAAGTTCTGGGTGTGGCTACGATCCAAACTACGCGCCGCCACTTCTCCTGCGCGCCGGAGTACCGTATGTCTTTCGCGATGTGTCCTGCATCTATCCCGAGTGTTCGGGCGACCCGGTCGGTTACTACACGATCGTCATCAACGGCCGACGACCCGATCCGGATGGTGGGACGTACGCGTTCAGCTGTGTGACCTGGCGGACGTCGAATCCAACGGCCTGCCAATAGCCTCGGAAACGTCCACGGCGATGATGTTCACTGCAGCGTTTTGTTCGCGCTAGCGTTGGTTGGAGGTGGCTCCGTCGAGCTGCTACGAGGGCGGAAAATTTTTTCATTGCCTTGACGGTGATCACGGGCGCATGGTGGCCAGCAGCGAAACGAGCATCGGGCGATCTGTTCGCTTCAACCCACCACCGACTCGTGAGACGTGAATGGACTCCACTCGACGCACTGCCCGCCGGCTACTGCTTGGCCTGTTTGTTCCCACCGCACCCTCGCTCGCATGGTTTATCTCATTCGGCGCGCTCGCATTGCAGCTGTTCGCGGCAATTCCCGCGAACTCGTCCAGCCAGCCGCGCAACTCCCAGCCGAGCCTTCCAGACCGAAGTGTGCTCGCGCCGGGCGATACGAGTAGTCGCGGCAAGCCCGCCAACTGCACCGATCTACGCACCGGCACACCGTTCGAAGTGCGTGCTCAGCGGATCCTCGGCTCGGCGATGCTCGACTCCGCCTGGGTGCCGGACTCGACGCGGGACTGCACGGGCTCCCCACATGGCCTTGCGCGTCACGCCGTGTCCGATGGCAACGGCGGCATCTTCGTGGCATGGACGGCCTCGCGCCGAAGCGAGCCCGACGTCCTCGTCCAGCGCCTGACGAGTGGCGGATCCGTCGCCGAGGGCTGGAGCATCGACGCGACTTCAGTCGCAGACTTCGCTGGCGCGCGTGAGTATCCGTCTCTGTGCAGCGATGGAGCGGGCGGGGTGTTCGTCGCTTGGCAGGAGCATCGCGGGGCGCAAACGAGCGCCATCTACGTCACTCGGCTGACTGGCGCCGGAACCCTGACTCAGGAGTGGCCCGCGGGTGGCTTGCGCGTTTCGGAGAGTGGGTCGGAGCAGGCACATCCGCAGATCATGTCGGACGGCACGGGCGGAGCGGTGCTCGTGTGGCTCGAACGCTCTGGACGCCGGCTCGGAGTGCGGGCACAGCGCGTTTCGGCCAGTGGCACGCGCGATGGGGCTTGGCCAGCCGAGGGTGCAGAACTAGTGGTTGGCGCACCTGAGTTCCAAGTGACCCTCCTCAGGACGCTTCGACTCGCCAACGATGAGCTGTTGCTCGTGTGGCGTGAGGAAAGTCTTGAAGCGGCACGACTGCTGGCCGCGACGGTGAATGTGAGTCAGCCACCGCTGCACGCGCTTGAGAGCCCACGATTGCTCGCCACTGGCACAATGGTTGGCCCGCCGACGATGCTCGCTGACGGCGCGGGCGCGCTCATTGGGTGGAGCGAGCGTGGCGCTGGTAACGAATCCGTTCGTCTCGTGCGGCTGATTGCAGGCGCGGCCGTAGCGCCTGGCTGGCCAGCCAACGGGGCGGCGCTCTGTGCGGGCCCCGTCGGCTTCGACGCGCCAGCAATCCTTGCCGACGGCGACGGTGGTGCCACAGTCGCCTGGGTTGACCGCCGACTCGACGACGACGGCGACATCTTTGCCCAACGAGTGGCGGCCGCGGGAAGTCGTCATGCTAGCTGGCCCGAGCAGGGGTTCGCGGTGTGCGTGGCCTCAGGCGAACAGTTTGCTCCGGCTCTCGCGCCCGATGGAAATGGCGGCGCGATCGTCACCTGGGTCGATACCGCGAACCAGCCCGCCGGCGGTTCGCTGTTGCTCGCCGGTCAAAGCGTCATACGGCCCCAGTTGATCGAGACTTCGATCGATCCCGGTCGGGTGCGCTTCACCTGGAGCGTTGACCGCAAGACCCCAGCGACCTATCGCGCCTACCGGATCGAAGAGGGGGGCGAACTGCGAGAACTCGCAACGCTCATCCCCGACGGCCGTGGTCAGATTGCGATGGAGGATGCGCAAGCACCCGAAGGTCGAGAGGTCGGCTACAGCCTGTCGGTCTCAATCGGCGAGGAGGAGCGGTTCCTCACGCCGATTCGCGTGCAGGTGCCGGTCACGCCGCTTGAACTGGCACTTCAACGCGCTTGGAGTCCACCCGGATCGGACGTGATTCGGATCGAGTTCGCCTTGCCTCGCGGCCCTGCGCCTCGCCTCGAACTGATTGATGTGGCCGGCCGACGGGTGGCAAGCCGGACGCTGGCCGAGTACCTCCCGGGGCAGCGCTCGGCCGAGATCCGCCCGGCCAGTGGCACGCGCACCGGTGTCTACTTCGTGAGACTTACCCAGGGCTCACGCACCCTCTCTCGCAAAGTGGTGCTGGTCCGATGAGCAAGGAACCCGAGTCCACGACAACCGATCACGACGTGCCAATGCGAATTCCTCCGCCACGACAGTCGCCGCGAGTCGTTCGCCGGGTTGCTGCTTCGGCGCTACTGGCTGCTCTGGTGCTCATGGGGCTCGCGGGCAATGGTGGCGCGCCACTCGGCGCTGACGCCGCAAAGCGGAGCGTGCTCGATGTGCTACGCGGCGCTGCGGGGCGCCAGGCCCCGCACGAAACCCCCAAGGCCGAACTGCCAAGCAACGGTCAGTCCGGCGATCGTCACCCCGAACTCCAGAGCATTCTGTCGCTCGACACCGTGGTGGTGTTCGCGGTCACCAAGTACACCAAGACTGGCGGGTCCTCGACCTGGACGGTGTTCGAGGATGCGTTCACCCCTGACTCAATCCGTGGTCATCGGTACCTGATCGACTTCACCAACGGCAACACCAACGGCACCAACCGGGTGAGCCAGGTGATCGTCGACATTCAAGGGCGCGAGTTCGTGGGCTCAAGTGAGTGCGGTACCAGCACCCCGAGCATCACCCGTATCTTCGAGCCGGTCACGGGTGAGAACACGATCACGGTCATGCTCAAAGGCACGAGTGGCACATTCGTCCACTTCCGGATCGTGCGAGTCAACGATCCGACCTACGTGGTGTTTGGACCCAAGCGCTACACCAAGCCGGGTTCGTCGGTGCACCAGCTCGACACGTTCAACCTCGCCACCGGCACATCGCCCTACCAAGTGCGGCTATACAACGGTGGTCCCGACGGCTCGAACCGCGTGAGCAATGCGACGCTGTCAATCAACGGCACGCAGGTGATGTCGGCCGCGGACTTGGGCACGGGCGTAGCGACCGTGACTAAGACGGTGACGCTCGCTGACACCAATCGGATCGACTTCTACAACCAGAGCGGTTCCGGCACTTATCTCGACAGCGTGCGGTTCCGCGTAACGGATAACACCGCTCCGATCGTGACGTGGCTCGGGCCTGTCGACTCGTTGGTGACGACCGCTTCGCAGATCGAAGTCTCTGCGGTCGTAACGGATGAGACGTATGGAACCATGAGAGTCAACAGTCGCCCGGCGTTCGTAGCCCCGGACACGTTGACTGACATCGTCCCGATGGCGAGCGATGGCAAGTACCCACTGACGATCACGACGTTGAACAGCGCGAGTTTGTCGACTGCGACGACTCGAACTGTGTGGCGCGATACTCAGGCGCCCGCGCTTACGGTTGCGAGCCCGTTTCCGACCGCGCAAACGGTCACCGATTCGCTTTTCCCCGTTTCGGGTACGTGGGGGCCAGACACAACGAGAACCGTCGTCACGATCGAGGACGACACAGTCGGCACCGGGTTTGGTGGATCATTCGCCGATACGGTGCTGCTCGACCTCGGTTCGAACCGCATCACGATCCGCGCACGAGACGCCGCGGGCAACAAGACCCAACTTACGTGGATGGTCTTCCGCAAACTCACGGTTGAGGCGGATACCATGGGGGTCGCTCCTTCGGCGCTCGACCCCACCATCGTCAGTTCCTTCAAGGATCAGGTGCGATTCCTCTACGCCGCCTCGCCTCCGCTCCAGACCGACATCGATACGACCGTCCTCGATCCTGAAAGGATGGCGGTCCTGCACGGTTACGTAAAGAGTCGCGACTTCGGGCCACTCGCAAACGTAAACGTTCGCATCCTCGGTCACCCTGAATATGGGATGACGAAGACACGCGGGAATGGCCGCTTCGACATGCTTGTGAACGGTGGTGGGCAACTCACCGTTCGGTTCAACCGCGATGGCCATCTCGAGAGTCAGCGCTCCGTGACGCCTGGATGGAATGAGTACGCCATTCTCGACACAGTGGCGCTCATCGGTCGCACTGCCGTCCGATCAGAGGTGAATCTCGCTCTCAACCAGATGGTTCGCAGTCGCTTCAAGACGGACGCGAATGGCGATCGCAACGTGCGCTTGTTCTTTCAGGCCGGGACCACGGTCAAGATTGGCCGAGCTCCGGGCGATACGGTCACGCTGAGTAATACCAAGGTCGGAGTGCGGATCACGGAATACACGGTCGGCGCGGACGGGGAGAACGCCATGCCAGGCGCACTTCCCCCGACGACGGCCTACACGTATTGCGTCGACCTTCGCCTCGATGAGTCCGACACCTTGTGGATCCCTGGCGAACCCGAGCCAGGCGTGGTCTTTTCAAAGCCAGTGAGCCGATATGTCCGCAATTTTCTGCACTTCCCTGTCGGTACAGCAGTCCCAGTCGGGACATACGACCCTTGGTCAGGCCAGTGGAAGGCGGGCAAGGATGCTTATGTCTTGGCGATTCTCTCGACATCAGGTGGCAGCGCGACGATCGATAGCGACGGAAACGGCCTGGCCGACGGATCCGGTAGACTTGATTCGCTTGGAATCAGCGCCGACGAACTGATCGTGCTCGCCCAGGAATTCGCCGTCGGCGACACGCTCTGGCGAGCTGTGCACGATCACTTCAGCACGCCCGATGACAATGTGAACGTCGATCAGGCCGCCGCGCAACAGTCCTTTGCCGCCGGCCGGGCGGGACAACCCATGGAGCTTGCTGAGAATCCGAGCCTGTGCCATGGGTGTGTCATCGAAGTTGAGAACCGCGTTCTAGGTGAGGAGGTACCGATCGTCGGCACGCCGTACAGCTTGCACTATCGTAGCTTTCGCATGCCCGGCGACGTCGCCATGAGGACGCTCAGAATTCAGGTCAGTGGCGACTCGGTGCCTCCGAATGTCTCGCAAATCATCACGCGTCTTGAAGTCGCCGGCCAGCGCCTCGAGCAGAGCTTCACCGGCAATGCGTCAACCCTGAAAAACAAGATCGCTGAAATCAAATGGGACGGACGCGACGTATTTGGTCGCCTAGTGCAGGGCGCAATCGAAGCACTCGTCGCTGTCGGGTATCGATCTGCTCCAAACTGGCGCGCCGGCGCTGGTGGTCGAGGCGGGCCGTCGTTCAATGCGGCGGGGGCTCGGGGTGCGTTCTTGGGGCTCGCAAGCGGCGATCGCTCAGAGCGGTGGATAAGCTGGAGCAGGCGACGAGTGAGTCTGGGGGCCCCAGGAGCGGGTTCGGCGGGGCTCGGCGGATGGACGATCAGTCCGCATCACTTCTATGACGTCACTGGTCGCGGCACTCTCTACTATGGCGATGGTCGTGTGGATCTTGGCGAGCGCACCTACCCCGTCATTACTACGGTCATTCCGGGGACGTCCATCAACGCCAATGATGTCGCCATTGGCCCAGACGGGGCAATCTACACGTCGTCCGGCAACGCGATCGTGAAGTGGTCCAGCAAGGGTGTGTTCATTGCCATTATCGCTGGCAAGTCAACGTCGGGCTCATACAGCGACGGCGTGCTCGGCACCGATACGTATTTGACCGGCGCGCGTCAATTGACGGTTGCGCGGGACGGCAGTGTCTATTTTGTTATGGACACCGAGGCTTCCAACAACTGCCAGCGAGTGATACGCATTGGGACAGACGGCTATGTGCGCAGCATCGCTGGCGATGGTACACGCCACGCGGGTGTGAACTATGGCGATGGAGGGCGAGCCGACACATGCGGGTTCAGCGTGCCGAGCGCCATCGCGATCGGGCCAGATGGCAGCATCTTTGTGGGCGACCGCGAGACTTACTCCGTTCGGAGGATCGGGCCCGACGGGTACATCGACAGATATGCAGGCACCGGCGTTGAGGCAAGCACCGCAACCAGCGGCCGAGCGGACTCCACCGCGATTGGCGCCCCCAGTGGATTGGCGTGCGATGCAGCGGGCAATCTGTTCATCGCGGAGGCGGGAAGTCTCCGAGTGCGCAAGGTTGCGCCCGACGGCTCCATGGTCACGCTACTAGACAATGTGACTTCGTCGTTTTGGCCCTACGACCTAGTAGCGGCTCCGGACGGTGCGGTCTACATCGCCTCCGGCCCCGACAACCCGACCCTCATCAAGCGAGTACACCGACTGGATCCGGATGGAACGCTGACTGTAATCGCGGGCGGCGGACCGGGCGCGTCGGAGTACCTTGCCGACGGCATTCCGGCGCTTGGGGCGCACTTGGCCGTCTCGTACGGAATCGCGAGCGCGCCCGACGGCAGTCTCTTTCTCGCACAAGGCGGAGTGCGGCGAATCGGTGCCTCCGAGCGCGGGGAAAGCATTGACGAGTTCAGTGTCACGAGTGAAGACGGATCTGAGATCTACTTTTTCAGTCTCAATGGCCGTCATCTTCGGACGCGTGACGCGCTAACGGGCGCCGTTCGATACCGCTTTGCCTATGACGGAGGCGGTCGGTTGAGTTCCATCCACGACATGAACGGCGATGCGACGACGGTTACGCGATCAAGTGGCGTTCCCACGATGATCACGGGACCCTTCGGGCAGGAAACCGACCTCACTCTTGAGAACGGGTTCCTCAAGACAGTGACGAATCCGGCAGGCGAACCCTTCACACTGACCTTTGGAACAAATGGCCTCCTAACAAAGGCGAAGGATGCGCTGGACCGGGAGCACACGTATTCGTTCAACGCGGAGGACGGTCGACTTGATTCTGAGGCCGATCCGGCGGGCGGAAGTCAGGCTCTCAGCACGGTATTCTCAGGCACCACGCGGGAGGTAACGCGCACAACCGGAATGGCGCGGGTCAGCAAGTTCTCGGTGACCGACCTGTTCGACGGCAGCAGGCAGCATCGCGTGATCGGCACGAACGGACTGCTGACCTACCAGAGCGATAGCGCGGACGCGAAGATCAGGCGGTGGGCGCCCAGCGGACTCCTGATGGTCGACAGCCTTGGTCGCGAGCCGCGATTCGGAATGCTGAGACCCATGCCACGCCTCACAACTGAGAAGCTCCCGAGCGGCATCGCGCGCACGAGTGAGGCTTCGCGAACGTACAGCGGCGGTTTCGACCCACCAACGACACACGGGACCGTCTCAAGCTCCTTTGAAATAAACGACCGAACAGCGGCTACGACCGAGTTCAACTCTTCGACTCGCGAGCTGACACTGACTTCCGCCGAGGGTCGCACCGCCACCGCAACGGTGGATAGCGCCGGGCGCCCACTGATGGTCACGATTCCGGGTTTGGAACCGATAACCTTCAAGTATGACCAGCGTGGACGTGACTCCGTCATCGCTCAGGCGGGCCGCGGTGTTCGTTTCAGCTACGATGCGAGTGGCCGACTGTCGGTTCTGCGCGACACTCTAGGTCGCATGACGACATTCGGATACGACAATGCCGATCGCCTGACGAGTCAGACCATGCCCGGTGGCCGATCGATCGCATTCGACTACGACGCTGTCGGGAATCTCACCAGCGTTGCGCCTCCGGGGCGCCCGGCCCATGAGTTCGACTACACCGCAGTGAATCTGACTGATAAGTACCGCCCGCCCGCCGCTGGCCTGGCAGCTTCGCTCACGCAGTACCTATACAATAGCGATGAGCAGGTGTTTCGCATCCTACGCCCAGACAGTAGCAACGTGACGCTCATCTACGGCAGCTCGAACGGCCGCCTCGAGTCGATCGCGATTCCGCGCGGGACGCTGAACCTAAGCTACTCGAGTGCAAGCGGCTTGCTGTCGGGAGTCACTTCGCCCGATGGCGTGACCCTGGCATTCGGTTACGACGGCCCGGCCGACACGGTGACGACCTGGAGCGGGGCGGTCACAGGCAGTGTGTCTGTGTCGCTTAATCGCGACTTCCGGGTCTCAAGCCAGCGCGTGAATGCCGGAAGTCCGATGATCTACGGCTATGACGATGACGGGCTCGTGACCCGCGCCGGTCCGCTCACGATTGCCCGCGACGCCGACAATGGACTCATGACTGGCACGACTCTCGCCAGCTCCACGATTGCCTCCGTTGAGGCGTACAACGGCTTTGGTGAGCCGTTGGTCTCCGCACTTGCACGAGGCTCGGACACGCTGTGGAAGGCCTCCTACACCCGGGACGGCCTCGGCCGCATAACCGGCATCTCAGAATCCGTACTCGGCACCACCACGGCATACGTCTACGCTTACTCCGACACAGGGTTCTTGAAATCGGTATCCACCGCCGGCACCGTAACCGAGCTTTACGCCTACGACGGCAACGGCAATCGCTCCCAGTTCAATTCCCCCGGGGATTCAGCGAGCGCGCTCAACGACGACGATCAGGATCGCCAGCTCCGCTACAAAGACACTCGCTACACTTACACCGCCTCGGGTGAACTCGCGACTTCGATCACCGGCACCGACACCACGCGCTTCACCTACGATCCGCTCGGCAACCTGATCAAGATTCGATTCCAGAGCACTGATAGCTTGAACTACCTGGTGGACGGCCGAAACCGCCGGGTTGCGCGCAAGTGGAATGGCGTGGTGACGCGCAAGTGGCTGTACCAAGACCAGCTCGAGCCGGTCGCGGAACTCAACGGCTCGGATAGCCTATTGGTCCGCTACGTGTACGCCACCAAGAGCCACGTGCCCGACCTCATGATCAAGGGCGACACTACCTACCGGATCGTCTCTGATCACCTGGGATCGGTGCGCCTGGTCGTCAACGCCACAAGTGGCTGGATCGCAGAGCGCATGGACTACGATGGCTATGGGCGTCTGATCACTGACACCAACCCCGGATTCCAGTGCTTCGGCTATGCGGGCGGGCTGTGGGATGCGACTAGTGGGCTCGCGCGGTTCGGGGCGCGGGACTACGATCCTCGAGTGGGACGCTGGACTAGGCGAGACCCAGTGCTATTCGCGGCCGGAAGTCCCAACCTTCAGCAATACTGCGCTTCGGAGCCGATCAACCACGTTGACCCTGACGGGTTAATGCCAATACCCGATTGTGCAAGGGGTATTCTGGCCGCCTACTTTCCGGGCTTCGACCTTGGTAGCGTGCAATTGTTCCCGAATAGTCACCCGCCTGATGGCGCGAGCGCGATCACGCTCGGTAGTTCAGTGTATTTTGCGCCAGGAGCGTACGATCCATTTAGTTCAAGAGGACTTGCGCTGATTGGCCACGAAGTGGCACATACGAGGCAGTTCCAACACTTCGGGGTGATAGGGTTCATGACTCGATACACGACTGACTATCTGAAGGGGCAGCTTGCAGGATTGGGTCACGATGAGGCATATCTGCAAATTGGGTTTGAAAGAGAAGCGCGGGCTTATGAGCGGGTTATCCGCGAGGGATTGAGGGCGGAGTACGGCGATCGCGACCCATGCCCGGAGGGTGACTGTGAATAGGTATGTTGTGGTCGGCGCGCTCTGCTTGATGTCAGTATCGTGCTCTTGCGATCCGAAGCCGAGCCCTGAAGATAGCGCCTATCTTCACAAATCGAGATCAGAGCAAATCGCCTACGCGTTGCGCATGCCCATGAGGGAGCGAGTGCGATTGTTTCGACTTGCGCGAAATCTCACCCACCCTTCTCAGTCGCCGGTGGAAATATTAAGAGCTTCGGGGGATTCGATAGTTCCCTATCTCGTGGAGGCGATCGCGACAGATTCAAGCGACTATGCGAGACTTGACCTCGTCACCGGACTTGAGGAGATGGTCGACCTCGACTCGGTATCCGTGGATTCGAGCCAACTACTAGTTCTTGACGAGGCCATCGGGCGAATGCAACAGGCACGTCAGCCTGCGGAGGGGAGTATTCGGCGGATTCGCTGGACACTCCAAGAGCGCCTTGTCCGGCGCCGATAGACTTCCGCATTGGATCGCCTGCATTCGCTACCTGACTCAGGAAGGCTACAACGGGTCTTCGGAGCAGCTCGCGCGGATCAAGCCGCAGGAGGTCATGCAAGACTGGGCCTGTGCCGACCTCGATCTCCGCCATCCGGATACGAGCTGAGCCGAGGTACCAAGTCAGTCGATGGCCAACCAGTGTTGGACCTGCTCGGCGTCGCGTGGCGATCCCAGTTGATCAGGAACTCCCGGCGGGAGTGCACACGGTGACATGGGATCGGAAGGCGTTCGGTGGCCGGCCTGTGGAAGCGGGCATGTACGTCTGTCGAATTTAGGCCGGCGGGTGGGTTGAGACGAAGAAGGTCGCGGTGCTGTCGGGGCACTAGGCTCGTCGACGGGGCCCGCCGAACCGGCGGGCCCCAGTCGCATCGCGCGATCAGCCCAAGCGTCTATCTAGGAGCGCGCGGCTGCGCGTCATCGAGTTTGCCTGTTGACTCGCCTTGATACCGCCGTCGGACGATCTAGCCGCCTGGGGAATCGCCGCCATGCAGATTCGGCTAGTAACCATTTGCAGCGGATTGCGGACCCAGTGTCGCGCGCTTCGTTGTCTGATTGATCAATTGGCTGCGATCGATCAGGTGACCGAACTATTCGGGCCAATCGACATCTTGTGCCCGATGGAGCAAGCCGCGAGCATCAGCACGTTAGTCGGAGCCCAACCGGCGCGTGCTCGCATCGTGCCCGTGAGCTGTCAGCTGCCCAGCGATGATCCATATGGCCTCAAGTTTCTGCTTACTTCACCAGCGTGGCTCAGCAGTTGCGAGACTGATGCCATGCTGTATCTGGACTACGATCACCTGGCGTACTCGGCGCCATCGCTACCGCCTTGCAACGACGATGTTGTCTGGATCAGCTCACAGCGTGAGACCCTCGCGCACTCCAAGGTGATAGGACCTCCAGGAGACCTTGCGAAGATGCTCGATGGGAGACACCCGAATACATCACTTCTCTACTTGAGTCCGGCGACAATGACCCGATGTGCGGAGGAGTGGCGCCAATGCTACGAAGTATTGCGGCCGAGCATCCCGGCTCGGTGGCGCGAGGAGATTGCGTTTGGGTGGGCGGCCAGGCGGCTAGGTTGCACGGTTCAGGAAGTCGGTCCGAGCGTCCAATCTTCCTGGCTCACTGCGAGCACGCCGTGCTCACTCTTCCACTACGGAGGGGACTCGGAGGCGGCTCAGTTCGCGAAGGGGACATTGTTGGCCTGTTCAAGTGCCAAATCGCTCAGCGAAGCCTCGAGCCGCATCGCTGACCACGACCGCGTCAACCGGCGTCACCTCCTCGAAATCTCCGAGGCTCTGCGACGTTCAATCTCCCGCGAGACTCAACGACCTGCGCTCTAGGCGTCAGGCGATGCGCTCACGGCGTCCCCAGCGCCTCATCAATCCACTTCCGAAGCGTTGCGAACTGGAGCTCGTTCTGAGCGCCGAGTATCGCTAGTCGTTCATTGCACAATCGACTTGGCAGTCCTCGAGGTGATTGGCAAGCGTCCCTCATCGCGAGCGCTAGTGCACCCGCGTCAGCAGCTAAGTAGGTGCCCAGCTTGTCCAGAATGGCAATGGTCGTGGGCAGTCTAGTGCAAAGAACTCGCGTCCGCGATGCCAATGCTTCGACAAGCGGCATCCCGAACCCCTCATACATGCTCGGAAAGAGAAGTGCTGCGCTACTCCACATCACTCGCCGCATCGCAGCATCCGAAACATAGTTCGTTATGGTCGCATAGTCTGCGAGTCCGCGCTCTGCGATCCCAGTGGTCACCGGCACGACGTCCTCGCGCAGGTTGCCGACAAAGATGGTGCGAGGTACTTGCACACCAGCACTTCGCAGTCGCACCAACGCGTCAAGCACCATCGTCACATTCTTGCGCGCACACTTCACGCCCACCATCAACATTTGTGCTAGGCGCTTGGGGGGCCGCGCGTGTCTCCAAGCCATCCGTGTCATCATGCCATCGATGTCTGGGTATAGGGTTAGCGACCGAGCTCGTGGCAAGCTAAACAATCGCATCAGATCCGCTCGTGTTGAATCACTCGTGACAACGACAAGCGAGGCGTGATTGACGGCATCTCGGATAGCCTCGTGGAAGAATGCAGTCTTCTCGGGGTGCACAAGCTGGGGATGCAGTACGGGCAATACGTCATGAACAACGACCGCCTGTGGTACGGCGAGGCGCGTCGGCACAAAGGCCGCGCTCACGTACACGTCTGGCCGCAATGTGCCTATGAACGCATCCCACTCGTCTCGTGTATTCCGCTGCCACAAGAATCGTCCGGGACGTGCGTATGGCAGGGACACAACCCGCAGCGACTTGCACCCGGAACTGAGCGCGCGTGGCCATGGCGCATCGGGCGCTAGGATAATAGACATGCGAGTGGCGCGAGTGCGCCATTGGCATAGTCGCCGAACGAGGAAGTAGGTATACATGCCGAGGCCGTCGCGGTTGGGAAGCATCGTGCGCGCATCAACCACAACATGCGACAAGCGAACCTCTACTACGGTCTGCGGGGTGGGTGTGCACTGGTTGCCACATTGCGAGAGCGGCTTCTGCTGTGGCGCAGCGGGTCCTGCTAACGACTGGCGCTCACGACTTCGCGCGCAAGTCGGGCAGGCCCGTGCGCACAGTGTAGTAGCAGATGGCCCCGCGCGTCGCGACCTGGAGATCGTCACCTATCGCGTCGCGCAATCGATCAACGCGCTTTTGAGTCGCCTCGGGAGACCTAAGGTTGAGGTCATGTTCGAGCTCTAACAAGGATGCGCTGTGTAGCGGAAGCGCAAGGAGGTACGTCAATACCTCCAACTGCGCGGAGGTAATCCGGCGCACCTTCGCGTCGGAACTACTCACAACTGTCTGAGCTAGGGGCCGAACCACGCAGGACGCCAGACGGATGGTGGGGGATCTGATGGCTTGCAGGAGGCTGATTAGCCTGCGTATTGCCGCTGCATTGGCATGCCGACGAGCCGCTTGCTGATAGGGTTGGATCCGACTGAGCTCGCGCACCATTGAGAGCGTGGCAACGAGGTCGTCTTTTGTTCGCGACGACAGCGATGCTCCGAGGAAGCGCGGTTCGCGAAGAATGTCTTCGGCCAGTTGCATGAAGTGGAGTGGTTGCGAAGGCTCCAACGCAAATACGATGTCGACGGCTCGTGAGAACAGTTCCCTCGCTTCGTCCGAGTCGCCGTCTCCATCGCGAGCCAAGCAGAGTCGCGCTAGGTCCTTGAGCGGATAGATCGCGTGACGACGCATGTCATGCGACTCGCAAATGGCGAGCGCGCTGCGATAGTCAGCCTCCGCAGATGCAAAGTCGCCTTCCGCAAAGGAGAGATCGGCTCGGCCAGTCAGAGCCGCTTCAAGCGTGGCGGGCGATGACCCGTCCGAACATCCGGCGATGACGGATGCGTAGAGGCGAGCGGCATCGGCCTGTCGGCCGATGGTCTTCCAGAGGGCAGCCAACCGTTCCTGCACGGCCAACCGAGTCGAGAGGGATCCGTGGCGTTCGGCCAGAGTCTCGGCTATCGCGTACCAGTCCCGTGCTTTCGTGGGTTCCTGCAGGATGAGCGCAATCCGACCCGCGTCGGAAGCCGTGGTAATGGCTCGATGCCAGTTCTGATCTGAGGTGGCTGACTCATGCGCTAGCGCAATGCGTGCGTAGGCGCGATGGAAGTCGCCTTGCAGCTCAAAGAGATAGGCGTGCAAGACATCGAGGTCGGCGCGGTAGAACTGAAGCTCGGGAGACTTGGCGAGTGCGGCTTCTGCTTCGGCAAGGCTGCGGCTCACTAGACCGTACTGCCCCATCTGCAGGTGCGCGAAGCATCGGCGATGTGCGCTGAGGTATCGCTGCCACGCCGGCGCGCTAGCGATGCGTTCATCCGACTCGAAGCGCTTGAAGCGTTGCAGGGTGACGTTAGGGCACCCGCGAATGTGAGCGCGCTCTGCGGTGAGCCAGACTTCGTCCAACGGCGCCGCTACGCCGTCGTCGAGCGTGAGTCCGTCGATGGCGGCGACGAAGTCCTTTCGGCGTGCCATTTGCGCCGAATCCAGCGCCAGTCTGATTCGAGACTCGCGAGTCGCGTTAGTCATTGGTGGCGATGGCAATTACGAGCATGTCGAGAGGATACCGCGCAATCAAAGGTCTGACTAGACCATCGATCAGACATCAAGAGCACCCGTTTGTCCGAGACAGGCGAATCGGGCCGCTAGTCTCGATCATGTGGCCCAGTGTTGAAGGCCGCGAGATTGAAGCAGCCGTAATCGTCCTGCAACGCTCGGAGGGGGTGATCGAGGTTGAGCGCACGTCCCCCGCATCGGACTAGTCCGCAGTCGGATGCCGACCGGCTGGAGCACCACCTTGCGCGCGGGACGTTCGTACGGATCGTCGTTCCTTCTCGTACCGCGGAGGGCAGGGCACTCAAGCTCGACAAGTGGACCGCTGCCGTGCTGAGCGTTGCGCTTCCATATAGCGGAGGAGCAATCGAACACCGTGGCTTCGGCTATTGGCTCGATGACGCGAAAACGCTAGTGGCGGAACCGATCGCAACGCTTGACATCTACCTTCGCAAACGGATTGGTAGAACCGCTGCGCACACAATTGTCACTCGACTGCTCGGAATGGCAGCGCAGATGAAGCAGGCTGCGCTAGCTGTTGCCGTTCAACAGCGCCTCTATCTGATTAGGCCAAGGCTGACCAAAGTGGTGCTGTCGGACGCGCAAGCGCGAACACAAGTTCTCTCCGAAATCGCGATGGGTAGCTCCAATGACGGTGCCCTTTGGCGTGGCCGGATCACTAAGGTAGCTGAATAGATGAAAGGAGATCATCGATGACCTGGAACTGCACCCCGCAAGTCCGACGCCGACCGCGCAGCAACTCGCCAATGTGCGCAGGAGTCCGTTTCCCGCATCGCGCCTGCCACTGCAAGCGGGCCGGCGTCGGGTGGTGCTTTGGCCAACGTCGCCCGCGGTGGATCTGTCCGCGGTGCGGGACGCAACACTTTCGCTAGGCAGATCTCACCCTTGTCACCCTCACGTCCGTTCTGATCTCCAGAAGGAGTTCGCCATGAGCGAGCAGAAATTGATTCGCATCGAAAAACACCACTTCCATCATCACCGTCGTCCGCCAGCCAAGACCGTCTACGTGCCGCAAGTCCGTACTGAGCGGGTGACCGAGCCTTGCGACCGGTCGCATCTCGGCCCGGTCGGAGCCACGCTGGCAGTCGTCGGCGCGGTCGTGGTGCTGAGCATCCTGTTCGGGAGACGGAATTGACCCGCGCTTCCTTCCAATCGCTGTGCCAGCGTCTCGGGGAGGAGACGCGTAGTGACCGGGGCCGGTCCGCATGACGGCCCTTTCACCGATCCTGGCCGGCGCCGCGCTCTCGCTTGCCACGGACGCTGGCGTCGCCTTGGGCGCCGTCTTGGCGTGCGCGGCGGTCGTCTGCTTCGCCATCGGGCTCGCGGTACGCACAGTCGATGCTGTTCGGGACTTGCTCACGGGCGGTGGACGCCAAGGCGGGCGGCCTCAACGCGCCTCAGGCCGGGAACTATCGGATGAGACGCCGCCGTTTCGACGTCGGCGTCGCTCCAGCGACGACCCGCCGCTACCACTTCGACGAGGCAAGTCATGAGTGACTGGGCCTTGCGCCTCGCGCAGCGGTGGCTGGTCGGGCCCGAAGCGTCACTCGCTCGGCGGTGGCAGTCGAGATTGATCGATCCGGTGGCTCGCGATCGACGCGCTTTCATGCGAGCGCTTGCCACATCACCCGGACCGGGCAAGGTCGTACTCGCGACGATGCCGGATGGCCGCGGCCGGTGGCAGTGGATCGGTCTCCCGACGAAGCGGCTGCTTGGGATGCACGCGGCCATCAGCGGCGGGACCGGAACCGGCAAGAGCAGCTGGCTCTTCGGAGTCCTCACCCAGCTGCTCACTCGGGGCGAATTTCCGCTGCTCGTTGCCGACTTCAAGGGCGAGACTGCGGATCAAGTGCTCGAGCTTCTCGTGCCGTACGTGCTCGAGGTTGAAGGTGGCGAAGCACTGCTCGCGCGCTTGCGCGTCGTTCGCGTGTTCGACCACGAATTCGTGCCGCTGTTGAACGTCACCCACCCGGAGGCTGGCGTGCCGCGCGAGGCGCAGGCGTTCGGCGTCGCCGCGGCGGTCGAGCAGGCCTTGGCCGAGCCGCTCGGTGGACGCATGCATCACGTCCTCGTGCGGCTCGTGACCCTCTGCATCGAGAAGCGGTGGCCGTTGACCCAGGTCTCGGAGTGGCTGGCCGCCCCCGCAAATTTTCTCCGGGCCGCTCAGCAATCTGAGGACGAGTCGCTCCGCGAGTACGCTCGCGTCGGATTCCAGCAGGAGAGCAAGGAGTCGCTCCGAGCACTCGGCGCACGGCTCAACGCGCTGTTTCTCTGGCCTGGCGCGCGGCAGGCACTGTGCGCGCCGGGCTCGATCTCCTTCAGTGACGCGCTCGCCGAGCCCGGCCTCACCGTCATCAGCACCGGCTCGCCGCCGGCGGGGGCCGAGCGGTTGGCGCGCTTCTTCGGCGCACTTCTGCTCGGCAAAGTCGTCCGCGCGATCCTGAGCCGCGAGGTGAGGCCCGACACGCTGCCAGCACTCTTCGTGGCCGAGGAGATTCAGGAGAACCTCGGGCCAGAGGAGGCGCGGCAGTTCGGTCGGCTACTGGCGATCGCGCGCTTCAAGCGCGCCGCCGTCTGGGTGACCGGACAGAGTCGATCACAGCTGAGCGCGGTGGACCCAGGCTTGGTTGCGGCCTTGCGGGCGAACGTCGGACTGCAGGTTCAATTTCGTTCGAGCCCCGAGGATGCGGCCGCCTTCGCCCACCTGCTACCGCAGCAAGCGGAAGGCGAGACCGCGCGCCGAACGCTCATCAATTGCCTCACTCGGCTACCGCAGCGGCACTGCTACATCGCCGTCCGCGACATAGGACAGACGGCCCAGCTCGCGCTTGCGCCGCGAATCGACTTCGACCGCTTTCGCGCGGCGGGAGAGTCGCTCTCGCCGGAGGCGCGGCTGGCGATCCGCCGCGGCATCGCCGCGGTTCCGCGGGCCGAGGCGGTCGTGTCGAAGGCGCGCTTGTCGGAGTCGCAGACGCACAGCACCGCGCTCTCGACCGACACCGAGCCCGAGGAGGGGCCGTTCCCGGCCCTCGGATGAGCGATGAATCTCCTCGGTGATGCTCGGAAGGTCGGATCTTTCATCAAAGACGTGCTACGTGTGCTCGGTTGGGTCGCGGTCACGATCTGGCTTGGCGCGCGTGTGCTCTGGCGCGTCGGAGTGTTCGCTACGCGCGCCCGGACGCTATTCGCCGAGACGACGCGGTGTCCGCGTGGCCATCGTGTCCCGCTTTACGGCGTGTATCGGTGCTCGAGCTGCCGCGGGACGAGTGAAGGGTATCTCTTCCGGTCATGCCGTCTGTGTGGATCGCGGCCGGCGTGGACGCCATGCCCGAAGTGCTGTGTGGCAGTGGCGAACCCATGGACGTAGACGCGCGATCGCGCAAGCGTCAGCCGCGCGATCGTCGTCGCGGCGGGGGGAAGGTGCGGCTCACCGTGCGCGATGCCGCGCTTCTGCGAGCGCTCGGGCGGTTTCGGATCGCTCGATCGAGCGACCTGGGGCGCCTGTTCTTTCCCGGTCAGCACCGTGACGTGCTCGCCGCTCGCCTGCGGGCGCTCTTCGATGCCGGCTTCGTTCAGGCGCACGTGCTCGATCGCGCTGCGGAAAATATCTACTCGCTGGGACCGGCCGGCATCGCCTGGACGCGGACCGCGGGCGCGACCGCCCGAGCGGTGCCGCGCCAGCCGTGGCCGCATCACCTCGGCATCGTCCGGCTCTGGACGAGCATCGCGTCAGCCCTCCACCTGCTTCCTGACGTGCGACTCACACGATGCGTGCCTGACTGGGAGGTTCGTGCAGGTGCTGCCGTCGGCCTCGGTGTGGTTCCTGACGCGCTCATTGAACTTGCCTGCGAATCGGACGGGCAGGAGCGCCGCGTCTGTCTCGCGGTGGAATTGGATCGCGGTACGGAGTCGCTGGAAGTGCTCCGGCGCAAGGTTCGCCTTCTCGACGAAGCGCGCGTCGCGCGCCCGAGTTTTCTCGACTGGACGTCGTTCGACTTGGTCCTCGTGCTCGATGAGGCCGGTCGCTCACGGGAGGGCAAGGTCCGTGACCTCCTCGCGAAGGAGTGGGGCGGACCGAGCAGAATCTGGACGCCAGCGAGCGTGCTCGCCGACGAGATTCGATCACTCGTCGAGAGCTCCGTGCCTCCCGTTACGGACTCCCGTCACTGTAACGGGAGTCACGATGACGCAAGTCGTGTCGTTGCAGCGGGCCTCGGCGTAACGGGAGTGGGGCCTTCGGAAGATGAGTGAGGAGCGCAGACCGCGGCCGATGTCCGACCTCAAGGACCTGCTGAGTCAGCTCTGGCGTCAAGCCGGCGATAGCGCGGTCGTCCCAGCCGAGGTCATTCCGGAACTGCTCGGGGTCTTGCGCTTGATCGAGGTGAGGCTGCTTGCCCGCCAACTCACGCCGCGACCGGAGGCGGCCAGCGCGCACGAAGCATCGCCACCCGACGCGTGGCTGACTGCCGACGAGGTGGCGGTCCGACTCAGGCGCACGCGTCCTTGGGTCTACCGACAGGCGCGGCGCTGGACGTTCGCCAAGCGTCCATCGCGGAAGACGCTCCTCATCTCGGAGCGTGGACTGACGCACTGGATGCAACACCGATGAATTCTTGTCAGGAGTGCTCTTCGCAGGCACGATCCGACTGCGGGAACCCCTGCGGGAACTGCCGAAGCCTCAGCCGACGCGCTGCGTCCGGCTGAAGAAGGGAGGCAACTATGGCTCGCGGCCAAGGCAGGGTGTTTCAACGAGGAGGCAGTAAGAAGTGGTACATCGAGTACTGGTGGCAAGGCCGGCAGCACCGGGAGTCGTCAGGTTCGTTTCGTGAACGCGACGCGGTCGCACTCTTGCGCCGACGCCTCGGTCAAGTCGATACGGGGCGGCTTGTCGGACCACAATTCGAGCGCACGACGTTCGAGGAGTTGACGCAGATGCTGGTCGATGACTACCAAGTTAATGGACGCAAGTCACTGGATCGCGCTGTTCGGTCCATTCGACACCTGCGTTCGTTCTTCGGCGGTTGCCGTGCGATCGAGGTCACATCGGATCGGGTGAGCTCCTACATCCGCTTCCGGCTCGAGGCCACGCCGCCAGCGAAGCCGGCGACGATCCAAAACGAACTGGCGGCGCTCAAGCGAATGTTCAGCCTGGCGTACCGCGCGGGCAAGGTCGCGGCCCGGCCTGCCTTCCCTGGAATCAAGGTGCGCAATACGCGCTCGGGATTCTTTGAGGAGGAGCAGTTCCAAGCCGTCCTCAAGCGTCTGCCGCACGACATCCGCGGGATCGTGGAGTTCACGTTCCTGACCGGGTGGCGGATCGGTGAGGTTCGAACGCTGCAATGGCGGCAGGTCGATTTCGTGGCCAGTATCGTTCGGCTTGAGCCGGGGACCACCAAGAACGACGAAGGCCGTGTGTTCCCCTTTGGTGCAGCGCCCGATCTCTGTGCGTTGCTCCAGCGTCAGCGGCAGCTCACATCAGTCGTCGAGCAGGAGCAGGGACGGCTGGTGCCGTGGGTCTTTCACCGCCGCGGGAAACCGGTTCGCACCTTCCACGATGCATGGCGGCGAGCCTGTCGCGAGGCAGGTTGTCCCGCGCGACTCGTGCACGACCTGCGCCGGACGGCAGTTCGAGAGATGGAACGAGCGGGGGTATCGCGCTCGGTCGCCATGAAGTTGACGGGCCACAAGACCGAAAGCATCTACCGCCGGTACGCCATCGTCTCTGAGGCGGATCTTGCCGAGGGCGTCGGTCGGCGAGCCGCGTTTCGTTCGAACTCCCGCCCAGTTCCCGCCCAGTTTGGTGCTACGAGGGGAACGGCGGAGGACGAGTCGACGGCGTAAGTCATTTGAGGAGTTGGTGCCGGAGGGGGGGGTCGAACCCCCACTCGGTTGCCCGAACGGGATTTTGAGTCCCGCGCGTCTGCCAGTTTCGCCACTCCGGCACTCGGAAGGGCAGCGAGCCTAGCAGCGGTACCGCCCTACGTTCAACGCAGTCGATGATCTACAAGTACTTCAATACGCTCTTGCGGTAGCTCATCTTTAGCTTGCGATACCAGCGCGCCAGCGGGACCAGGACCGTAATGCCGATCGTCCACGTGATCACGAAACGGATGACCTCGTAATCGTGGATCGCGCGGTGCGTGCCCCATGCAATCACCTTGTAGAGCACTAGGTGCACGAGGTAGACGAACAGGGCGGCTCGCCCGAGGTCGCCCAGCGCACTCCAGATTCGGCCGCCACCGCGCGTCTCCCACAGCAAGACACCTGCGTAGGCCAACGCCGCGAGCCCGAGGTTGAAGAGCAGAAAAGTCAGGCTCGGCGGGCCCTTCGTCATCGTGAGGAATTCCACGAAGCCGGTCTCGGGGATCGGGACGTCGAGGTTTCCGTAGCCACGCGACCAACGAAGCACCGCCCAGCTCGTGAGTAACAGGCCCCCGATCCACACCCAACGACCGGGGGATCGCCAGGTGGGCCGCAGCGCGGCCACCGCGAATGCGTACCCCAACAGCAGCAGGCCGAGCCAGCCGAGTACCGGGAACGAGACCACCGGATGGCTGCCTCCGACGTGATCGAGCCACACCGCCAGCCAGAATCCGCCGGCCTCCCGCAGACCCGCGGGCAGGGCCGCACGCAGCGCCTCGAATCCGACGATCAGCACCAACCCGAGCACGCCGAGCGCGCGGCGCGGAAGGAACCGGAGCCCGGCCAGGAGTGCGAGCGACAGTCCGAGGCTCGACAACATGTCGAACGTGTAAAAGACCTTGAGTCGAAGCAGGGGGGCCCAGAGCGGCGAGATCACGAACGCGTCGAGCAACAGCAGCAATCCCGCCCGAACGAGGATGATCTTTGTGAGACTCAGCCCGGCATCGGCACGGCCGCGCATTCCGCGCTCGAAGAGCCCGAGACTCACGCCGCTCGCGAACCAGAAGAGCGGAGCAGCGAAGTTGGTCACGAGTCCCAGAACCCACCACGGGAAGGGCGCCATCGGCTCGAATCGTCCGGAATAGCGCTCCGCCAGAACATTGAATCGAGCCAGCGCGGCCGCATGATCCACCGTCATCAGCACGATCGCGATCCCTCGGATCGCGTCGAGCGCGATCAGGCGTCGCTGCCCTGCGAGCGCCCCCTCGCGGGGTTCCGCTTCGGGGCGTCGAGTCGCTGGCTGCGATTCGCCCACAGCGTTAGATTCCCCGGGCTTCAGGCTCGGTCTCCGTCCATCGTCGTCGCGGCCCAGCTCATCTCGAGTTCACCTCCGAGGATTCGTATGCCGCCGTCCATGTCTTCGCTGATTCGAACCGCAGTGTGCGTGCTGGCGCTCGCCGTGCTTCACGTCGCGGCCGAGGGTGCTCCGACTTCGAAGGCGGCCGAGGGCGGCAAGTCGAAGGGCGGCAAATCTACCGCGCCCGAGAAGCCAATGGAACTCAAGCCCGAAACCTGGAGCGGGCTGGCGTTTCGCGGCATTGGGCCGGCACTCACGTCCGGACGCATCGGCGACCTCGCGATTCATCCGTCGGACCTCAATACCTGGTACGTCGCGGCGTGCTCTGGAAACTTGTGGAAGACCAGCAATCGGGGCACCACCTGGGCACCGATCTTCGACAAGGAAGGTTCGTACTCGATCGGTTGCGTGACGATCGATCCGAACGATCCGCTGGTGGTGTGGGTCGGGTCGGGCGAGAACAACAGCCAGCGCAGCGTGGGCTACGGCGACGGAGTCTATCGCTCGACCGACGGGGGAGTGAGCTGGAAGAACGTTGGCCTCAAGTCCTCCGAGCACATCGGCCGCATCGTCGTGCACCCCTCCGACTCGCGCACCGTGTACGTGGCCGCGCAGGGACCGCTGTGGAGCGCGGGCGGAGATCGCGGGCTCTACCGCACGACCGACTCCGGCGAGACCTGGGAGCGCATCCTCGAAGTCGACGCGTGGACCGGCGTCAACGAGGTGCACCTCGATCCGCGTAACCCGAAGGTGATGTACGCCTCGACGTACCAGCGCCATCGCCGCGTCTGGACGCTCGTCAATGGCGGTCCCGGGTCGGGCATCCACAAGTCGACCGATGCCGGCAAGAGCTGGACGAAGCTGACCACCGGGCTGCCGGCCACCGACATGGGACGCCCGGGGCTCGCGATCTCGCCGGTCGATCCGGACGTGGTGTACGCGATCATCGACGCGGCGCAGGGAAAGGGCGGCTTCTTTCGATCGCGCAACGCGGGAGCGAGCTGGGAGAAGATGGGCGACTACGGCGCCACCAGCCCTCAGTACTACAACGAGATCGTCGCCGATCCGCAGGTGCGCGATCGCGTGTACTCGCTCGATACCTGGATGCAGGTCAGCGAGGACGGCGGCAAGACGTTCAGGCGGCTCGGCGAAGAGAGCAAGCACGTCGACAACCACGCGATGTGGATCGATCCCGCCGACAACGAGCACCTGCTGGTGGGCTGCGACGGCGGCCTCTACGAGAGCTACGACCGCGGCAAGATCTGGTCGTACTTCTCAAATCTGCCGATCACGCAGTTCTACAAGATCTGTGTCGACGAGGCCGAGCCGTTCTACAACATCTACGGCGGGACGCAGGACAACAACACACAGGGCGGGCCGTCGCGCACCAACACCGTGCACGGCATTCGTAGCTCGGACTGGTTCATCACCGTCGGCGGTGATGGCTTCCAGCCGCGCGTCGACCCGACCGATCCGAACATCGTCTATTCGCAGTGGCAGCACGGTCAGCTGGTGCGTTTCGATCGTCGCAACGGCGAGGCGCTCGACATCCAGCCGCAGCCCGAACCCGGCGAACCGGGATTGCGATGGAACTGGGACAGCCCGCTCATCATCAGCCCTCACTCGCACACGCGGCTCTACTTCGCGGCTAATCGGCTCTACCGCACCGACGATCGCGGCGATACCTGGCGCCCGGTGAGCCCCGACCTGACGCGCCAGATTGATCGCAATCGGCTCGAGATCATGGGGCGTGTCTGGAGCGTCGATGCGCCGTCCAAGAATGCGAGCACTTCGTTCTATGGCAACCTGGTCGCGCTCTCGGAATCACCGAAACGCGAAGGACTGCTCTACGTGGGAAGTGACGACGGACTCGTTCAGGTCAGCGAGGACGCGGGGAGTCATTGGCGGCGCGCCGAGCGCTTTCCCGGCGTACCCGAGATCACCTACGTCTCACGGCTCGAGGCCTCACAACACGACGAAAACGTGGTCTATGCCGCGTTCGACGCGCACAAGATCGGTGACTTCAAGCCCTACGTGTTGCGCAGCGACGACCGCGGCCGCAGCTGGACCTCGATTGCCGGCGACCTGCCCGAACGCGGCACCGTCTACGCGCTCGCCGAGGATCACGTCGACCGCAACCTGCTGTTCGCCGGCACCGAGTTCGGCGTGTTCTTCACCCGTGACGGCGGCCGTCACTGGGTTCAGCTCAAGGGCGGAATCCCCACCATCTGCGTGCGCGACCTCGCGATTCAAAAGCGTGAGAACGACCTGGTGGTCGGCACCTTCGGTCGCGGTTACTACGTGCTCGACGACTACTCGCCGCTGCGCCACGCGACGTTGCCGTACCTGACCTCGGCAGGGGGACTCACGCCGGTCAAGCGTGCGCTCATGTACGTGCCCTCGAGTCCGAATGGCGGTGACGGCAAGGCCGAGATGGGCGAGAACTTCTTTGTGGCGCCGAATCCGCCGTTCGGTGCGATCTTTACTTATCGGTTGCGCGACGAACTCAAGTCGCGTCGCGATCGGCGACGCGCCGACGAGAAGAAGCTCGCCGAAGCGGGCAAGAGCATCTACTACCCGAGCTGGGACAGCCTCGGCGCCGAAGACCGCGAAGAAGCGCCGAGCCTGATCCTGACCGTAGGCGATTCCGAAGGGCGGGTGGTGCGGCGATTGTCCGGACCGACCGCCGAGGGATTCCACCGCGTGGCGTGGGACTTCACGTACCCGGCCGCGACACCGACCGATCTCAATCCGACGCCGCCGGGCCGCTACTCCGCGCCGACGTTGGGGCCACCCGCGGCACCCGGTGAGTACACGGTCGCGTTGAGCACTCGCATCGAGGGCGTCGAGACGCCGCTCGGCCCGCCTCAGAAGTTCACATGCGCCCCGCTCGGTGCGGCTACGCTGCCGGCCACCAACGCAGCGGAGCTGCTGCAGTTCCGCCGGCGTACCGCCGAGGCGCAGCGCGCGGTGCGCGGAGCACTGCGGTCGCTCGCCGAGGCTGAATCGCGCGTGAGCCACCTGAAGAAGGCCATCGACGACACGCCGGCCGCACCACCCACGCTGGCGCGTGATGCACGCGCGCTCGAGGCGCGCCTGCGCGAACTGCGCACGCGATTCAACGGCGACGAAGTGCGGCGTTCCCGCAACGAGCCCGACGCGCCGTCGCTGGTCGAACGACTCGACGCGGTCGTCTACTCGCAGTGGTCGAGCACCGCGAGCCCGACCGCAACGCAGCGACGCGCGGTCGAAATCGTCGCGCAGGAATTCGCGCCGCTGCTCGAGACGCTGCGAGGGCTGGTGCGCAACGACTTGTCGAAACTTGAGAACGCCGCCGAGCAGGCGCGAGCGCCGTGGACTCCCGGTCGGTTGCCGGAATGGAAGCCGTAGACCCGGCCGACATCTACTCGTTTCGAGAGTGAAGTGGTGAGCGGGGCGCGCCGACTTCGTGGCGGGTGCCGTCTCGAGAGTCTCCCTGCTGGCGCGTGCGATTTCGGGGCGCGTGCAGGTCGGGGTGCTGCTGGGCAGCGATCCCGGGTCGCCGCCCGAACCGGTACACCCGTAGTCGCCGGTGGACCGCCAGCGGCCCGCTCGGGCTGCCCACTCCACGGCCAGGCTCGCTGCGACAAGCACTTAGCGGCTCGGCTCGGGTGGCACAGGGCCTGCAGTTCTTCGGTCGTGTCCGGTGACTTCCCAAACACCCCAACTCGGAGTCCGCCATGAATCGACTTCTTACTGTCCTGCTCGTGCTGCTCCTCGGCGTCGAAATCGCCGCGCCCGCCTTCGCGGCGCGCCGCGTGGTGGTTCGTGGTGGCGCGCACCGCCGCACCACCGTAGTGGTCCGGCGCGGCTGGCCGATCCGCCGACCCTATCGAGCGGTGATCGTGCGTCCCGCGCGCACCGTGATTCGCATTGCGCCCGTGACCTACCTGCCGCTCGTGGTGTGGAGCGGCGCGATGATCGCCACCGCTCCGGCGCGCACCGCGATGGTGTGGGAGGACGGCGAGACCATCCGCCGCGACGAGGACTGGACCGAGGTCACGCTGAATGCCGATAGCCGCGGCACTCGGATGTGGCTGCAGGTGGTCGAAGGTCGCGTGCAGTTCGACTGGGCGGAACTCGTGTTCGAGAACGGCGATACGCGCGTGGTCGACATGAAGGAGTACACGCGCGGCCCCGGCCACTACGACGTTCTCGAGTTCGCGGACGGCCGCAAGGTCGATCACGTGCGTCTCGTGGCGCGCGCCAAGAGCGACGAGGCCCGCGTGGTCTTGAAGATGCAGAAGTAGCGTCGACGCGATAGCATGCGCCTCCACTTCGGAGGCGCATGCCCATGGAAGAGACGTTTCTCGCCGCGGTTCGTTCCTCGTTTCCACGTGGCGCCGGTGCACTGACGCTCGGCGCCCCGCTGCGAGACGGCGAGTGCCACGCAGAGCCGCTGGTGGGCATGCCGCTCGCCATGCTCAACCGCCACGGGCTGATCGCCGGCGCGACGGGCACCGGCAAGACCAAGACGCTCCAGCTCATCGCCGAACAGCTCTCGAACGCGGGCGTGCCGGTGTTCGTCGCCGACATGAAGGGCGATCTCTCCGGGCTCGGCGTGGCCGGCGAGACGAGCGAACGGGTCGCGCAGCGTTCCACCGACACCGGTTTCGCCTGGCAGCCGAACTCGTTCCCGGTCGAGTTCCTGAGCCTCTCGGGCGGTCGCGGCGCGCAACTGCGCGCCACCGTCTCGAGCTTCGGACCGCTGCTGCTGTCCAAAGTGCTGGGCCTCAACGAAACTCAGTCGAGCGTGCTCGCGCTGGTGTTCAAGTACTGCGACGACCGCAAGCTCCCGTTGCTCGACTTCGCGGACCTGCGCGCGGTGCTGCAGCACCTGACCGGAGACGGTGCGGCCGACCTCAAGGACTACGGCGGCATGTCGAAGGCCACCGTCGGCGTGTTGTTGCGCGAGATGATCCAGCTCGAACAGCAGGGGGCCGGTCAGTTCTTCGGAGAACCCGAGTTCGAACTGGAAGATCTGATCCAGATCGAACGCGACGGCCGCGGACTCGTCAGCGTGCTGGAGCTGAACGACGTGCAGGATAAGCCCGCGTTGTTCTCGACCTTCATGATGTGGATGCTGGCGCGGCTCTACCTGGAGCTGCCTGAGCTCGGCGACGTCGAGAAGCCGAAGCTGGTGTTCTTCTTCGACGAAGCTCACCTGTTGTTCGCGGACGCGAGCAAAGACTTTCTCGCTCAGGTCGAACAGGTGGTGCGGCTCATCCGCTCGAAGGGCGTGGGAGTGTTCTTCGTCACCCAGAGCCCCAAGGACGTGCCGGCCGATGTGCTCGGCCAGCTCGGCAATCGAGTGCAGCATGCGCTGCGCGCGTTCACAGCCGACGACGACAGGGCACTCCGGGCGGCGGCCCGCACGTTTCCCAAGACCACGTTCTACGACATCGAAGAGACGCTCACGACGCTCGGCATCGGAGAGGCGCTCGTCACGGTACTCAACTCGAACGGTGCACCCACGCCGCCATTCGCGACCCGCATGATTCCGCCGGCTTCGCGCATGGGGCCGCTCACCGAACCCGAGATGCAGCAGCGCCTCGGCGCCTCGGCGCAGGTGAAGGAGTACGCGCAGGCCGTCGATCGCGAGAGTGCCCGGGAGTTGCTCGCCGCACGCATGACCGGCGATGCGGCGGGTCGTGGCGGCGACGCGGGTGAAGTCGCGAAGGATTCCGAGGCGGCGCGTCCGGCGCGAGGCGCACGTGATGCGGCGGAAGCGGGCGGGCTGGCCGGAATGCTCAACTCGCCGCTGGTCAAGACCATCGCGGGCCGCGCCGCCACGCAGGTGATGCGCGGCGTGATGGGGGCCCTTCTCGGCCCGCCGCCGCGGCGCCGGACCACGAGGCGGCGCGGACTCTTCTAGAGGCTCGATTCGTCGGTCCGCGGCATTCCGCCGTGCGAGCATCGTCGATTCGATGCGCGTGCGCCTTGACCCTGCGGCCGTCGGCTCGCTATAACTCCGCGTTCGCGACGGGCCACCCGACGGCCCGAACGCCGCAAGTCGAGGTGGGGCTGTAGCTCAGTTGGGAGAGCGCCTGACTGGCAGTCAGGAGGTCGACGGTTCGATCCCGTTCAGCTCCACCACTTTCCGGCCCCTCGGCCGCGAGCTCGCGCAGCGCCCGACGCGTCTCGGGCGCAAGCCAGTCGATCTCACCCTCGATTCGCGCCGCCACCCGACCGCCGGCATCGATCACCCACGTGTAGGGCAGGAGCGGGCACGGGAGCTGGCCACGCAACGCGCGCGCACCGTCGAGCACCACCGGCACCCGGATGTGATGCCGCCCGATGAAGCGCGCAACGGTCGGGAACGGGTCACCGCACACCACGACCGCCTCGATCCCCGAGGCGTCGCTCGAGGCGAGCAGCGAGTCGAGCGCCTGGATCTGCGCGCGACCGTTCCGTTCCCAAGGCGCCCAGTAGTGAACGATCATCGGTCGGCCTCGCGAGTGCAAGCGCCGTTCGCCGACCGGCACCACCGGCAGCACCACGTCGAACTCGATCGCGGCGCGCTCAGTTGCGGGCGTCAGTCGAAGCGAGCGCGGCTCGAGCCGTTCGCGCATGACCGGAACCAGCTGCGACCGCCACGCGAGTGCCGAGACCCCGAGTGCCGCGACCAGGAACAGCGCAGGCAGGACACGGCGCACGGCGGTCACGCGATCACGATCCGGCGGCATGCGAGGGGGCGGTGGTGCGTTGCGCCGGAAGCGCCCCACGCAGCGAGCGAGTCCAGTGTGCCACGCTGTCGACCACGACGATCACGAGCAGCGTCATGAGCACCAGCGTGATCAGGCACTGGATGCGGGCCGGCGTCGGCGCCGCCAGGAATGCGCTCCACAGGTTCGGGGCGCCGGCCGCGAGCTGCGGCCGCAAATAGTTGACGCTCAGGTTGAGCCATCCAGCGGTCAGTGTGTTCACGCACATGAAGGCGAGCGGCGGCAACGTGGTCCAGATGTAGCGTTGCTTTCCCATGTTGATGAGCACCGAGGTCCCGATCGCCAGTGCGAACCCCGCGAGCAGCTGGTTCGCCACTCCGAGCATCGGCCAGATGGTGCTGACGGTTCCAGTCCACACGAAGTAGCCCCAGCCGAGCACCGCGAGCGCGCTGAACACGATCGCGGGCGCCACGCCCTGCCAGGTGCGCAACGCCGGCACCACCATGCCGCCGACTTCCTGCAGCATGTAGCGCGTCACTCGCGTGCCGGTGTCGATGAGCGTGAGCACGAACATCGCCTCGAACATGATCGCGAAGTGGTACCAGAATGCCATCATGCCCTTGAGCCACGGGATCGAGGTGAAGATCGAGGCCATGCCGACCGCGAGGGAGACCGCTCCGCCGGGTCGGCCGGCGAGTTTCTCGCCGACCTGCGCCTCGATCACGTGCAGCTCATGCACCGCGAGCCCGAGCTTCGCGAACACCTCGGGCTTCGCATTGATCGCGAAGTAGTCGCCGGGATGCAGCGCGCACGCGGCGATGAGCGCGATGACTCCCACGAAGCCTTCCAGCACCATCGCGCCGTAGCTGATTGGCAGGATGTCGCGCTCGCGATCGAGCATCTTGGGCGTGGTGCCGGAGGCGATCAGGGAATGGAAGCCCGAGATCGCCCCGCACGCGATGGTGATGAACACGAACGGAAACAGCGTGCCGGGGAACACCGGGCCGCCGCCGTGGATGTAGGGCGTCAGCGCCGGCATGCGCAGCACCGGGTTCACAACGATCACGCCGACCGCGAGGAGCAGCACCGCGCCGATCTTCATGAATGACGACAGATAGTCGCGCGGGCACAACAGCAGCCAGACCGGCAGCACCGAAGCGATGAATCCGTAGAGCATCACGCCGATCGCGATGCCGCGATCGGGAAACACGAACCACTCGCGGATCGGCGAGTTCTGGATCCATGCGCCGGCCGCGACCGCGACCAGCAGAGCGATCACGCCGAATACGGTCGCGGTGCGCAGCGAGCCGGGCCGGATGCGGTAGGACCACAGTCCCATCGCGAGCGCGATCGGAATCGTGAGCGAGATCGAGAACACGCCCCAGGCGCTGTCCCTGAGCGAGTTCACGACCACCAGTGCCATCGCGGCGAGCGCCACCACCATCACGAACACGATCGCGATCGCGGTCGCGGTTCCGGTGATGGGGCCGACCTCCTCGCGCGCGATGTTCGCGAGCGAGCGGCCGCCGCGACGCACCGAGGCGGTGAGGATCACGAAGTCGTGGACGCCACCCGCGAGCACCGAGCCGACCAGCAGCCACAGGAAGCCCGGCAGGTAGCCGAACTGTGCGGCGAGCACCGGGCCGATCAGGGGACCGGCGCCGGCGATCGCCGCGAAGTGGTGGCCGAACAGCACCCATCGATTCGTGGGTACGAAGTCGCGGCCGTCGCGCTGCGTGTGCGCGGGCGTGCGGCGCAGGTCGTCGAGCGTCGCGACCCGCGCGGCCAGAAACGCGCCGTAGGTGCGATAGGCGATGATCGCGACCAGCGCCGAGATCACCACCAGGTAGAGTGCCGGCACGAGCGAGTCTCCAGGACGCGAGCAGGAGCGGGCGCGGATCGGGAAGCAGCGAGGAGCGGGCGAGCGGCGGCAGTCTAGGCGGCGGGCGCGCGGCTCTCAAGCACGCTCGCGTGTCTCGCTCAACCGGCCTTGCGCAGCTCCGCTCGACCCCGGCGCGGCCGGCGTCCGTGCGAGATGTCGGGCTTCGAGCCCTCGGCGTCGTCCTCGCGCGCGCGTCCGCTGTCGTTTCCGCAATGGGGGCAGAACGTCCACTTGGTGTCGATGCGGCGGTGACACTTGGTGCAGTGGTCACCGACGAACGCACCGCACTGCGTGCAGAACTCGTGGGTGCGCGCCACCACGGCATCACACGCCACGCAGGTCTTGGCTTCGTTCTCCGCCAGATACACCACGCGCGTGACCTCTTCCAGCGTGGTGCGCCCCATCATGACTTTCTTCAGGCCGTCCTCACCCATGCCGCGCATTCCGGATTCGACCGCCGCCTGGCGAATCGCCGAGTCGGGCGAGTTCTGCAGCACCAGGCCACGCACGTGATCGCTGATCTCGAGCACCTCGAACACGCCGGTGCGGCCGATGTACCCGGTCTCGCGACAGTTCGGGCACCCGCGGCCGCGGCTCAACTCGACGGTGCCGTCGACCAGGTCGCGGACACCGAGGCGATTGAGATTGGAGGCGTTGACCTCGTAGGTCTCCTTGCAGCGCGGGCACAGCGTGCGCACCAGCCGCATGCTCACCACACCGAGCAGCGAAGAGGCGACCATGAACGGCTCGAGTCCCAGGTCGACGAGGCGGGTGACGGCGCCCGCGGCGTCGTTGGTATGCACGGTACTGAGCACCAAATGGCCGGTGACCGAGGCGCGGAACGCGATCTGGGCGGTCTCACGATCGCGGATCTCGCCGATCATGATGACGTCCGGGTCCTGTCGCAGGATCGCACGCAGCGCAGCGGGGAAGGTCTTCTTTGCCTTCTCGTCGACCTGTACCTGACTGATGCCGCCGATCTGATACTCGACCGGATCCTCGACCGTCACGATGTTGCGCGTCTCGTGCTGGAGGTGTCGCAGCGCCGCATAGAGCAGCGTGCTCTTGCCGGATCCGGTCGGACCGGTCACCAGAATGATGCCCTGCGGGCGATCCAGGAAGCGCCGGATGTGCGCGAGATCGTCGGGCAGCAGGCCGACTTCGTCGAGGCTGACGTTGGCGCGCAACTGGTCGACCACGCGGATCACGACCTTTTCGCCGTGCGTGGTCGGCAGCGTCGAGACGCGCATGTCCACGCGCCGTCCACGCACGTCGGCCATCAGGCGGCCATCCTGAGGCTGTCGCTTCTCCGCGATGTCGAGGTTCGAGAGCACCTTGATGCGCGACACGATCGCGCTCTGCGTCCACTTGGGCAGCCGCTGCACCGCCTGCAGCAGACCGTCGACGCGCAGGCGCACGATGATTTCCTTCTCCTGCGGCTCGATGTGGATGTCGCTCGCGCGATCCTCGACCGCGCGATGCAGCAGCCAGTTCGTGAGTCGCACGATCGGCTTGCCCTCGGCCTCCTTCATCAGCTCGTCGATCGCCTGCGCCTGCGGATCTTCCTCGGTGATCGCCGAGATCACCAGCTCTTCCTCGGTCGAGATGATGTTGCTGATCACCTCGTTCATGGAAGTGTCGATGTGGTAGTAGCGCGCGATTGCTTCCTGGATCGCGCTCGGCAACGCCAGCACCGGCTTGATGAACATGCCGGAGTGGAAGCGCAGGTCCTCCAGCGCCGCGACGTTGAGCGGATCCCCCATCGCAACGACCAGCGTCTTGCGCCCTTCCAGCTCGAGCGGGAGCGCGCTGTACTTGCGGGCCAGGTCTTCCTTGATGAGCGACAGCGCCTGCTCGTCCGCGACCACCTCGGCGAGGTCGACGAGCGGGAGCCCGAGCTGCAGCTGCAGCACCTTCATGAGCTGGTGCTCGGTGACGAGCCCCATGCGCACGAGCGTCGATCCCAGAAGTTCCCCGCTCCGCCGCTGTTCGGTGATGGCGTCCGCGAGATTCTCGGGAGTCAGGATGTTCTCGTCGATGAGGAGGTCGCCCAGTCGCTTGTGATCGCGCGCCATCCGTGACTCCGAGGTGGGTACTGAAGGGGTTGACCCGGGAGTTATCGGCCGATCGGAGGTCGAAATTCACCGCTCGAACACGCCTTCTGTTGCCGCTCGCGAGGTGCTTTGTTAGCGTTCGCCGCGTGTCCGACCACCCTACCGAGAGCACTCTGGCCGCGATCGCGGACACCGTGAGCGCGGGCGTCACCTCCGCGGCCGGCCCGTCCCGACTGGATTCGCTGCTCGACACCGCCGCTCGCCACTGCCGGCGCCTCGTGGATTGTCGGCTCGCGCGGGTGTGGCTCGCGCGCCGCGGGGGGCGGCGGCTGGTGACGCAACTGCGTGGGGAAGATGGGGCGGCGGTGGCCGAGCTGCGGCTGCTGCGGGGCGAGAGTCTGGCCGGCCGGGTGCTTGCGGACCCCAAGGTGATGCGGCTCGCGCCTTCGGATCCGCGGCCTTCGGACGCCACCCGACACGCCGACTTTCGCTCCGCGCTGCTGGTGCCGCTGTTTCGGCGCGGCGCCGCATTCGCCGTGATCGAGTGTCTCGATCGCCAGGGCGCCGCTGCCGCCGAAGGTTTCACAGACGTGGACGTCGAACGACTCGGGGTCGCCTCCGAAGCGATCGCGATCGCACTCGATCACGCGCTGCTCACCGAAGAGATCGAACGCCGCGTGCACGAGAAGGAAGTGTTGCTCGAGATCACCAAGACCCTGTCCGGGCCTCTGGATCTCGACGCGGTGATCGCGGCGATCTTCGAGTCGTTGCGCGAGGTCGTGCAGTACGACGCGGCCGCCGTCTATCTGGTCAACCGCAAGACGCTCGCGATCGAGCGCGTGAGCGGAGTGGGCTTCGGCACTGGCGCGGCGGAGGTGTTCAACCTGCGGGTCGGCGTCGGACTGGTGGGCTGGGTCGCCAAGACGGGTGAGGCCGTGATCGTTCCGGACGTGCGCGCCGACTCGCGCTACGTCGCCGAGCGTCCCTCGACACGCAGCGAGATCGCGGCGCCGCTGGTGCTGCGCGGAAAGACGATCGGCGTTTTCAATCTCGAGAGCGACAGCGAAGACGCGTATCACGAGGGGCATCTCGAGCTGCTCACTTCCTTTGCGGCGCAGGCCGCGGTCGCCATCGAACGCGCCCAGCTGACGCGCGAGCTGGTCGATCAGCGGCGCCTCGAGCGCGAGCTGGCGATCGCGCGTGAGATCCAGGAGTCCTTCCTGCCCAAGCGCGCACCGCAGGTCACCGGCTTCGAGTTCGCCGGCACCGCACTCACGCACACGCAGGTCGGCGGCGACTACTACGACTTCATTCGCGTGAGCGATGGCCGCCTCGGACTCGCGATCGCCGACGTGTCCGGCAAGGGCATTCCGGCCGCGATCCTGATGGCCGGCTTTCGCATGAGCCTGCTCGCCGAGATCCGCAACGACTTCGCGATCCGCGCGGTGATGCGCAAGGTGAACTCGCTGCTCCACGAGAGCACCGATCGCGACAAGTTCGTGACCGCGTTCTACTCGGTGCTCGATCTGAAGAACCGCGTCCTGATCTATTCGAACGCCGGCCACAACCCGCCAATTCTGCTGCGGCAAAACGGCGAAGTGGAGCTCCTGACCGACGGTGGCGTGGCGCTCGGGGTGCTGCGCGAAGCGGAGTACGAGGACCGGCCGTTCCCGCTTCGAGACGGCGACGTGCTGGTGCTCTACACCGACGGCGTCACCGAGGCCGAGGGGCCGATGGGCGAGCAGTTCGGCACCACGCGCCTCGAGCACACCATCGCGGCGCTGCGCGAACGCGGCGCGCAGGAGATCCTCGACGGGATCGTGCGAGCCGTCCTCGACTGGTGCGGCGAGCGCGGCCAGAACGACGATCTGACGCTCATGGTGGTCAAGGTGAGGCCGCAGGCCGACTCGCGCTGAGTGGGCGATGCCGCGCAGCCGCACGCCGAGCGCTCGGAATCGAGCAACACGTTCTTGACCGCGCCACCAGCGGGCCGATAGGCTGCGCGCTCCCCGCATCTTCCGGCCCCGGAGCTGTCCCGTGCCCTTCGATCCCGATGTGCTGCTCGCGGTTCCCGTCCTGGTCCTGAGCGTGGTCGTCCACGAGTGCGCTCACGGCGTGGCCGCGCTGTGGTGTGGGGATCCGACCGCGCGCGACAGCGGGCGGCTGACGCTCAACCCGCTGCGTCACATCGATCCGATCGGCTCGCTGCTGCTGCCGGGCGTTCTGCTGCTGCTCAAGTCGCCGTTTCTGTTCGCGTGGGCGAAACCGGTCCCGATCGAAGCTTCGCGGCTGCGACAGCCGCGCAACGACATGGTCAAGGTGGCGATGGCGGGTCCGCTCTCAAATGCGCTGCTGGCGCTCGCGTTCGCGCTGCTCGCGCGCGTCGCTCCCGAGCAGGGCCTGTTCGCACCGTTGCGGGTCATGGGCTTGATCGGTGTGATCGCCAACTGTGCTCTCGGGCTCTTCAACCTGCTGCCGATCCCGCCGCTCGACGGCTCGTGGCTCCTGATGCGATTCCTGCCGTTTCGACACGTGCGGGCCATTCAGCGCTTCCGGCTCGCGGGACTCGCGGTCGTGGCGGTGCTGCTCGCCGTGCCGGCGATTTCTCGCGTGGTGTTCATGGGGCCGCTCGAGGCCGTGGTCTCGCTTTACCTCACGGCAGTCGGACTGTCGCCTGGCGAGGTGCTGTCGTGACTTCGACGCCTGGAACCGGGCGCATCCTGTCGGGCATGCGCCCGACCGGCCGGCTGCATCTCGGCAACTACGTCGGGGCGCTCGAGAACTGGGTGCGGCTGCAGGACGCAGGCTGGACCAACTACCTGATGGTCGCGGACTGGCACATGCTCACCACCGGGTTCGAGGACACCTCGCAGCTCCAGGATCACATCCTCGACATGGTGCTCGACTGGCTCGCCGCCGGGCTCGATCCGGCGCGCAGCGTGATGTTCGTGCAGTCGGCGGTGAAGGAGCACGCGGAGCTGCACCTGCTGCTCTCGATGCTGGTCAGCAAGGCGCGACTCGAACGCATTCCGACGCTCAAGGAACAGGTGCGTGACCTGGGACTCGAAGAAGCGACGATCTCCTACGGGCACCTCGGCTACTCGGTGCTGCAGGCCGCCGACATCCTTCTCTACCGCGCGACCCACGTGCCGGTCGGCGAGGACCAGGTGCCGCACGTCGAGCTGACGCGCGAGCTGGCGCGACGCTTCAATTTCACCTACTGCCAGGACCGCGCTCCGGTGTTCGTCGAGCCCGACGTGCTGCTGACCGATTTCGCTCGCCTGCGCGGCCTCGACGGCAATCGCATGAGCAAGTCGGTCGGTAACACGATCCTGCTCGCCGAGGAGCCGGAAGCAATCGTGGCCAGGGTCAAGAGTGCCTACACCGACCCGAAGAAGCTGCGCGCGAACGATCCCGGACGCCCGGAGCCGGATCCTGCGGACGGGCATCCGGGCTGCGTGGTGTACGAGTACCACCGCAAGTTCAATTCTGCAGGCGCCGCGTCAGTCGCCGAGCGCTGCCGAAAAGGCGAGCTGGCGTGCGTGCCCGACAAGCGCGAGCTCGCGCAGATCCTGACCGACGCACTGGCGCCGATCCGCGAGCGCCGCGAGCGCTGGGCTCGCGATCTGGACGCGGTCCACGATGTCATTCGCGACGGAAATCAGCGCGCGCGAGAGATCGCGACCGTGACGCTCGAGGCGGCGCGCGCGGCGATGGGCCTGAGCGCCCGAGCGGGGACGTGGGCATGATCGATCGCGACTCCGAGCCCGAAATCACGACCGCGCCGACCGCCGACGTCGAACCCGCCGCGCCGGCACCGGATGCGCCGGCCGATCCGGCTTCGAATCTCGAGATGACCGTTCTGCCGCGCCGCCCGGGTCGCCCGCCGGTGATGGTGCGACTCGAGCGCTTCGAGGGTCCGCTCGACCTGCTGCTGCATCTCATCAAGCGCGACGAGATCGACATCTACGACATTCCGATCGCGCACATCACGCGGCAGTATCTGGCCTACCTCGATCTGATGCGCTCCTTCGATCTCGACGTGGCGGGCGAGTTCCTGGTGATGGCCGCCACGCTCATGCGCATCAAAGCGAAGATGCTGCTGCCGCAGCCGGCGGTGGGCGAGGAGGAGGACGAGGGCGATCCTCGCGAACAACTGGTTCAGCGCCTCATCGAGTACCGGCAGTTCAAAGAGGCGGCCGGCACGTTGAAGGTGCGCGAGGACGACCGCCGCAAGCTGTTCGAGCGCGGAATGGTGCCGGGCGAAGAGGAAGCCGGTCCGCGACCGCTCGCGCCCGCGACGCTGTTCGACCTCCTCGATGCGCTCAACCGCGTGTTGTCGCGGATGCCCGAGCGTGTCGTGTACGAGGTGCAGGGCGAGGTCTACGACCTCGATGACAAGATGGCATTCATCACCCGACTCACTCACGAACAGAACGGCGTGTCGTTCGCGACGCTGATCGCGCGATGCCGCGGGCGCGCCGAGGTCATCGTGACCTTCATTGCCCTGCTCGAGCTGATCAAGCTCGGTCAGGTGGCCGCAGTGCAGAGCGAGGCGTTTGGCGAGATCGCGATCGTCGCCCGCGCCCCCGAGGGGAGTTCCGACCATGCCTCCGAGACATCTCCAGGCGGCGCTTGAGGCGCTGCTGTTTTCATCCGATCAGCCGCTGCCACTGGCGCTGCTGGTCGAATCACTCGACGTCACGCCCGAGGAAGTGATGCAGGGCCTCGGCGGGCTCGAGGCTGCCTATGCCGAGCGCGAGGCGGGGGTGCAACTGCGCGAGATCGCGGGTGGCTGGGTGCTGGTCACCGCACCGGAGCATGCGGAATGGGTCAGCCGCCTGCTGCGCGGCAAGAAGAAAATGCGGCTGTCCCGCGCCGCCCTCGAAACCATGGCGATCATCGCGTACAAGCAGCCGGTCACGAAGTCGGAGATCGAGGCCATTCGCGGCGTTGACGCGACCGGCGTGCTCGCGACTCTCATCGAGCGCAACCTCGTGACGATCCGCGGACGCTCGAAGGTGGTGGGACGCCCGCTGCTCTATGGCACCACTTCGGAGTTCCTCGACTACTTCGGGCTCAAGGATCTGACCGAATTGCCGCGCCCCGAAGAGCTGAAGGCGCTGGTCGCCGCTCGCGAGCCCGAACAGATGGAACTCTCGGATCTCGAAGTCATGGCCGAGGCCGCGTCCGGACTGCCGGCCGGTAGTCCGGTGACGGGCTCGCCGGGGGCCGAACACGAGACCTCCGACGAGGCCGACGAACACTTCCGAATTGACGGCGACGTGGAACGCGACGACGAGGACGAGGAGGAGTTCGAAGACGAGGAAGACGAGGACGCCCAAGAAGATGAGGAAGCCGATGAGGACGAGGAAACAGATGACGATGACGACGCCGATGAAGAGCGCGCGCGTAGCGAGACGGTAGGCACCCGTGGCACGTGACGTCGCTCGGAGCGAACCGCAGACCGGCGTGCGCCTCAATAAGCTGCTGGCCAGCCGGGGTATCGCCTCGCGGCGCGCCTGCGACGAACTGATCTCGCAAGGCGACGTGCGCGTGAACGGCGAGGTGATTCGCGAGCTGGGCACCCGCGTCGACCCGGAGCACGATCGCATCATGGTCCGCGGCAAGCCGATTCCTGGCCGCGTGACACTGCGCTACTACATGCTGCACAAGCCGGTCGGCATCATCACCACCATGAGCGATCCGGAGGGCCGGCCCACCATCCGCGAATTCCTGCCGCCCGGTGCGCGATTGTTTCCGGTTGGACGACTCGACGCCGACACCAGTGGACTGCTGCTGCTGACCAATGACGGCGAGCTGGCGCATCACCTCATGCATCCACGCTACGGCGTTCGCAAGGTGTATCGCGTGCGAGTGCCGGGCATGCCGACGGCAAACCAACTCGACCGACTGCGGCGTGGAGTTGAATTCGAGCCCGGCATCCGCAGCGCGTCGGCCGACGTGCGGCTGCGCGCCGAGGATCCGAATCGGCCGCTGGTCGAGATCATCGTGCACGAAGGTCGCTACCGGCAGGTGCGCCGCATGTTCGAGGCGGTCGGTCTGACCGTGACCGGACTTCACCGGGCCGGCTACGGACCCTTGCGACTGGGCGAGCTGAGGCGCGGGGACGTTCGGGCGCTCGACGAAGACGAGATCGCGGAACTCAAGCAGGACTCAGCGCGACCCACGCGACCCAAGCGACGCGGCCCCGGTGTCGGACCCGCGTCGCGCCCGACCGGCGCGCCGCGCCCGGCGCGCGCGGAGCCGAAGCCTGCGGAGACTCAACC
>JABFRW010000085.1 GCA_013140805.1 Candidatus Eisenbacteria bacterium | reverse complement strand
TGACCTCGCGGCGCTGATAGAACGCGACGCCGCCGACGATCTCGTAGTGCACGCCGCGCATCGCCAGCTCGGTTTCGAGTGCCCGCGACTGCGCGTTGGTGCGATACAGCACCGCCAGCTCGGTGAGCGGGCGGCCGCGCCGCACGCGCTCGATCACCGCGTCGGCGACCCAGCGCGCCTCGTCGGCCTCGTCTCTCAGCAGCGCGAATCGAAGCGGGGTCCCGGCTTCGCGATCGCACCACAGCGTCTTGCCGCGCCGCGATCGGTTGTTCGCGATCACGGTGTTCGCCGCACGCAGGATGTTGCCGGTCGAGCGGTAGTTCTGTTCGAGTCGCACCACCGCCGCGCCCGGAAACGCGCGATCGAACTCGAGCACGTTCGCCAGGTCGGCGCCGCGCCAGCCGTAGATCGACTGATCGTCGTCTCCGACCACGAACAGATTGCCGTGGCCCGCCGCCAGCGCCTCGACCAATCGGAACTGCGCGTGGTTCGTATCCTGATACTCGTCGACCAGCACGTGCTCGAAGAGCGCCCGGTAGCGCTCCGTCGTCACCGGGTCGTCCCTCAGCAGGCGAACGGTCTCGACGATCAGGTCATCGAAATCGAATGCGCCACGCGCCCGCAGGCCGTTCTGGTAGGCCTCGAACGCCCGCGCGATCTGCTGTTCGAACGGCGTGACCGCCGCGGCCATCGCTTCCGCCGGCGACACCAGCGCGTTCTTCGAATCGGAGATGCGCCGCAGGACGTCCCCGACCCGATAGGCGCCTTCGGGCAGCTCGAGCGCCTTCAGCACCTCGCCGACCAGCCCCTCCTGATCCTGGCGATCGTAGATCGTGAAGTCGCGCGCGAAACCCGGCTTGAGCACCGCCAGGCGCGCGGCCTCTCGACGCAGGATGCGCGCGCCGGTCGCGTGAAACGTGCCGACCCACACCGCGGCCGCTTCCGCACCGGCCGCACGCGCGATGCGTTCCTTCATCTCGCGCGCGGCGCGGTTCGTGAAGGTGAACGCGAGGATGCGCCGGGGCGCCACCCCGAGCGTGATCAGGCGGTCGACGCGCGCGGTGAGAACGCGGGTCTTGCCACTGCCGGCGCCGGCGATCACGAGCAGCGGTCCGCCGGGATGCTCGACCGCCGCACGCTGTGCGTCGTTGAGGGCCACGCCCGCCTGCGAGATGGAAGCGTCGAAGAGCGACATCGTGCGACTAGAACTCAGGGCCGATGCTGAACTGCCAGTGCGGCTCGCTCGACTTGCGCAGGTCGTACTGCCAGCCGACGTCGACCTTCGCGAGCAGGAACCACACCCAGCTCCGTACCCCGACACCGTAGTCGAAACGCAGGTCCTGGAACTTGCGTCCCCCGGGATCGCGCGCATTCGAGACCCGTGGCGAGTAACCGTCGTTCCACACCATGCCGGCATCG
Source organism: Candidatus Eisenbacteria bacterium (assembly GCA_013140805.1). Lineage (NCBI taxonomy): Bacteria > Candidatus Eiseniibacteriota > Candidatus Eiseniibacteriota bacterium. The sequence goes on along the minus strand of JABFRW010000085.1, from coordinate 14,177 downwards.
ACGAACGTGGCGCCGCGCAGGTTGAAGACGCCGAGCGGAAGTGGACCGACCAGCCCGAGCTGGCGGATGAACGGGAACCGCAGCTCGAGACTCGTGAGTGCCAGCCGGTTGCCCGAGATCGAGTAGTCGTCGAAGCCGCGCAGGGTCGAGAACCCTCCGACCCGGAATGACTGCGGATTGCGTCCCTCGCTCCATCCCACCAGCAGCCGGCGCGCGAACGTGTACCCGTGCGTGAGGTCGTAGTACTGGCGCGCATCGAGCGAGTAGGTGCGGTAGGCGAGCGCGTGTCCCGTCCACGGAAGTCCCGCGCTGATCGTGGCGTTGTAGCGCGAGCCGTTGACCGGTCCGTAGTACCCGAACAGCGTGTTGTCCCCCACCAGCGAGACCGTCGGCCCGCTCACCGAACGGAACTCCTTGTCGTCGGCGATCAGGAACCCGAATCCGTCGTCGACGAAGAACTGGCGCTCGACGAAGCGCTGCACGTAACCGAGCTCGAAGCGCCGGAACTTGTCGAATGGATACGTTCCACTCACCAGTGCGCCGAAGTTGCGCTCCGAGAAGATGCGATCGGAACCGAACTGTTCGCCGAGCGTGCTGACGTCGGACTCGAAGTACTCCTTGAAGTGGAACGCCCCGACCGACCAGTCCCAGCGGCCCGGCAGATGGTGGTAGGCGATCAGGGCATTCGCGTCCGACAGCGAGTTGCTGTAGAGCCCGAGCGCGAACTCGATTCGTCGATCTCCCAGGAAGTCGGCGAGCGACAGCTGCGTCGCGCCGAGGAATCCCAGATTCGACGCGTAGACGGATCCCCCCGCGCCCTCGGCCGCGAACTGCGCCCGATACGGGGACGGGACCTGAGCGATCAGTGAGTCCGGGATCTCGAACGGCCCCCCTCGCTCGACGAGTCCGTAGGTCTTCGGCAGCGGTGCGAGCGTGTCGAGCGGCGCCGGATACGTGCGGAGCCCCGCGTCGGCCCACGGCGGCGGACCGCTCGGGCCACGCGGTCGGGCGAGCGAGTCCCGCGCGGCGAGACCGCCGCGGCTCAAGTCGAGCGTGTCGACCGCGAGCGTCAGACTGTCCGGCCAGTCCCCTTCGAGGCTTCCGTGCACGCGCGACTGCACGCTGACCGAATCGACCCAGTGCCGGCGCATGTCCTCGAACGACATCACGCTCTCGGGCTGCTCGCGCCGCAGGCGCTGCACCACCGCGTCCTGCGACAGCGGGGCCTTGACCGCGAACACGTCGAAGCCGCCTTTGGTGAACGCGGCGAATACGATGCGATCGTTCTGACGCGACCAAGTCAACGACTGAATTCCGCCGCGCACGTCGGTCAGCCGCATGAGCGTCGAGTCGGCGGGATCGAACAGGAACGCGTTCGGCGTGCCGCCGTGGTCGCTCACGAACGCGAGCTTGCGACCGTCCGGAGACCATGCCGGCGAACGATCCTCGCCACCGGTGTCGAGCGTCAGCACGACCTCGCGGGTTCCAAGGTCGAGCGTGAAGATCCCGAAGCGCCCGTAGCCCTTCTCGTATCGCCGTGGATGCATCACGACCGGCGCGAGGCGATCGGACGAAAACGTCAGCCCGCGTCCATCGGGTCGCCAGGTCGCGTCGCGCTCGTCCCACGTGTCGTCGGTCAGTCGCTCGCGCACTCCCGTACCCGTATCCACCATCCACAGGTCGCTGCGACCATTCTGAAGTCCGCTCACCACGATCGAATCCGAGACCGGCGACCACGCCGGATAGGTGAGCGCCTCGCACGGAAACTCGAAGTCCTTGAGCACCTTCCCGTTCTCTGCGTCGATCACGTACAGCACGTCGCGGCCGCGACTCTTGGCCGTGATCGCAACCCTGCGTCCGTCCGGCGACCACGAGAGTGCGCCGCGGAACGAAGGCACCGATTCGAATCGCACGTCGCGCTCCCCGCGGATCAGGCGGCGCAGCCCCTTGCCGTCGAACGCGGACATCACGAACACGTCGGCGTACTGACGACGATCCGAGAAGAACACCACGCGATCGCCCTGCGGAGAGATCGACGGCGCAGTGTTGAAGTTGCTCTCGTCGGGCCCGTGGCGCGTGAGACGCCGGGCAAACTTGTCGGGGTCCTCCTTGACCGCGATCTGCGGCCAGTAGCGCTTGCGCAGCCATTCCCGATACTGCTCGTCGAACTTCACCACCGTGGTCCCGGTCGAACGCTGGAATGCCAGCTCGAAATTGCGCGTGGTGCGCAGCTTCTGGAGCACGTCGCGAAAGCGCTCGACGCCGTAGCGCTCGACCAGGTAGGTGATCGCGAGCTGGCCCTGCTTGTAGACGAAGTAGCCGCCGGAGTACGGCAGCGGCGGCAGGTAGTCCTCGAGCGTGCCGTCGCGCAGGAACATCTCCATGTTCGGATCTTCGCCGCCGAGCGAGAAGTACTCCGCCATGCCTTCGGCGAACCACAGCGGCACCGAGAAGAATCCCCCGCCGGCGATCAGCGACGACGCCGACCCGCCGTACAGCAGGTCGAACATGTGCGCATGCACGAGCTCGTGGACCAGCACGTGCCGCAGATCCTCGTAGGACCCCGTGTAGGGCAGCACCACCCGGTTGCGGAACACCTCGGTGAAACCGCCGGTGCTGCCCTCGATCAACTCGGGGGTCACGTTGGTCTGCGCGAAGTCGTTGTGCGAACCGTACAGAATGATCGGGATGCGGCGGCGCAGCCGGTGACCGAGCGCATCCTCGAGCATCGGCGAGGTCTTCTCGGCGAGGTCGAGCACTCGCAGTGCGAGGCTGTCGAAGCCGGCGTACGCGTAGACGTCGAAGTGATCGGACGACCAGGTGCGCCATTCGTAGCGTTCGTACTGCACCTTGTTCTGTCCGAACAGCTGCGCCGCAACGGGCCGCGGGGTGAGCGCGAGCGCCACCCCGGCCAGGATGCACAGGCCGGCGGCCCCGACCGCTGAACGCACTGCGTGACTCCGAACCATCATGTGTCGAGACTCCCCCTGAGTGCCCGGCGCCCGGTGATCCTACCCCGAGTCGCTCCGATTCCGCGGCTCAATATTCCCAGCGCGCCTTGAGACTCATCTGGAAGTTCGACCGCCCGGTCGAACTGGTGGTCGCACTCGAGCGCGGCTGGGTGAAACCGCTCGAGACGGTGAAGAATCGATTCAGTCGATACTCGGCCTCGATCTCGCGCTCGAGCGGATCGATGGTCGTCGACGCGCCCGAAGTCCGCTCTGTCCCCGGTACCCGCTGGCTGTAGCGCAGGCTCACGTTGGAATTGAGCTGAGCCCGCGCGCGGACCATCACGTCGCCCTCCCCGGTGAAGAGCCCACCCGACTGGCGCGACACTTCGATGTCGTTGATGTACCCGCGGAACACCTTCCCCAATTCTTCCGACAACGAGCGACTCAACGCACGCGTCAGGTAGCTGTCGAGCGGGTCGCCGACTCGTGCGCCGAGATTGGGGTTCGATTCATCGCCGAGCGTGAGAGCTCTCAGGATCTGGGCGTCGTCCACGTCGTCGGGCGTGGCGGAGAACTGGATGTCGGGCTCGCTCGAGCGGCCGCTGAGCGTCACCGTGATTTCGTGCCGTGCCGGCGACGAGGCCGACGCGCCCAGCATGCTGAGCGTGGTGGTGGCCTCCGCGTCGAGTGTCGGATCGATGCCGCGCACGTTGTCGAAGCTCAGATCCGCCCGCGTGACGTTGAACCGATTCGCGAGAAAGTAGTAGGTCCCCCGGATCGCCTTCATGTCCCCGAACAGGATCAGCGAGTCGGGAGTCTGCTGGACGGCCAGGTCGGCGCTGAACTCGATGTCGGCGTCGGCCGGTCGCCACTTGAGGTTGTCCTTGGCGCTGACCTGCAGGCGGTAGAGCCAGTAGAGCGGCATGGTGCTGGCTTCGACCTGCTCGACCTCGGTTTGACGGGTGAAGTCGAACAGGATCACGGCCTCCCGGACTTCCACGTTGTTCGAGGTCACGAGCGGCAGCCGCGTGCCGTTGACGAGCGGGCCCTGCGTGATGCGGAAGTCGCCGTCGAAGTTGGCGGCGTAGACGCCGGGCTCGACGGCGGTGAACTGGCGCATCGAGAGGTCGAATCGATAGTCGCGCAGCGCGAGTCCGTCGAGCTCGAGGACTCCGCTCCCCGCGATGCGCCCGTTCTCGCGACCGCGATTCACCTGGATTCCCGACAAGCTGTCGACGCGGATGGTGCGCTCCCCCAGCGTGACGCGTGCCTGAACCTTCTCGACCAGCTCCTCGCGGCCGGCGAGCAACACGCGCCCGTCACTCACCCGCATGGTGCCGCTCAGGTCCGGATGCTTCGGCGTACCCCTCACCTTCGCGTCGACGTCGTAGCGCCCCGTCGCCATGGCGATCTGCGGCACGAGCTCCCGCAACACCGCGAGATTCCCGTTCGGCAGCACCACGTCGAGGCTCAACGGACGTTCCGGGACTTCGGGACGTCGTCCGACCGCGAGCAGCAGCGGCAGCTGTCCCGAAACGCGCGAGCGCACCCCGTCCTTCTCCATCTCGAAGCGCTCGATGTCGAGCACCTCGCCTCCGTAGCGCGTGTGAAGCGAAACGCCGTCGAGCGCCAGCGTGCGCCACCCCGCGTCCCGCGCCTCGAGTGCGGTGGTGAAGCGCGGTGCGCGTGGCGCCCCGCTCAGCTCGAGCCGCCCGCTGGTGCGTCCGAACGAGCCGTTGAGCGCGGGCACCAGCGCGCCCAGCCGCTCGAGCGGGAAGCGTTCGACCGTCGCCTCGCCGTTCCACTCGGAGGCCGACGCGATCCACGCGTTCACGCCTTCCGGGATCAGCGAATCCGGCCACGCGCCGGTCATTCCTGCGATGCGGCCGCGTGCGCTCACGCGGCCGCCGTCGAGCTCCAGCAGGCCGTCCGCGACCTCGAGCCGGTGAGGTTGCGCGGCCAGCGACAGCCACAGTGAATCGCCGACGTGCCCCTGCATGCCGGGGTCCGAGATCGCGGCGCGAAGGATCCATCGCGCGTCGCCTTCGACGCCGCCGATCTCGAGCGCCACGTCGCCGTGCCCTCGTAACGCCACATCCGCGGGCAGCCCGAGGCGCGACAGGTCGAGGTTCCGGACGCGTCCCTTCCAGTCGTACGCACCGCCGGGACCCGCCCAGCGCCCGCTCGCCTCGAGATGCGCGGTGCTGTCGTTCGCGATCACGCGCTCGAACCGCACGCCGCTCGGATCGCCCGCGAAGCGCAGCGGTGGCTCGACCTGCCAGTCGAAGTCCGGGCTCGTGAATCGGGCGCGCGTCGCCTCGAAACTCCACCCGGCATCGTTCCAGCTCACGCCGCCGCCCAGCGCGAGCGTGCTGTCGCCCGCGAATGCCGCGAGTCGTTCGAACGCGATGCGCTGGTCACCGAGCGCGATCGGCGCCGCCAGCGAATCGAAGTGTAGACCCAGAAAGAACAACGACTCGAGGCGCAGATCCGCAGTCAGGTCCGGCGTTGGCAACATGCGACCCTTCACCGATCGCAGCGTCCAGCGTCCGACCTGGGCACCCAGCCAGTTCGTGGCGCGACCACTGAGGTCGCCGCTCACCTCCAGGCCGCCGTCGTGTCCCACCACTTCGCCAGCGCCGCTCGCCAGCACGCCACGAATTCCGGTCGCGCGCCCGTCCGGCCACTCGTCGAGCGGAAAGTTTTCGAGGCCGTAGCGACCGCTCCAGCCTCGCTGCGTGGTGGCGGCGATCAGCGTCATGAGGCCCTCGCGGCGGCGCGCACGGACGTCGAAATCGATCGGCCCGTCCTTGGGAAAGTGCACGCGCACCTGACCACTGTCGACTCTCCAGCCCGTCCAGTCGCTCGCCCCCAGCTCGGCCGTCAGCACTCCGTCGTGCGTTCTCCCGGTTTCGACCGCGTAGCGAAACCGTCCGTTCAGCTTGCCCGCGGGCCAACCGACCACACCGATCGCGCCCCAGTGCGCGGGGTCGGCTCCCCGTGCCTGACCGGCGACCGACCATCGCTGTTTGTTCCAGTTCACGCGCCCGTTGAATTGTCCGGCTTTCGATTCGCCGATCAGTGGCGCCAGCTCGAGCTCCCCGCGCGTCCAGTGAAAGCCGCCTCGACCGGTCACGCTGAGCTCGTTCCAGCTCGCCCGCGCATCGAGTCGCCCGCTCCAGTCCTCATCCCCCTCACCGTCCATGACCATGGCTCCGGTGCCCGGAACGTCGAGCACGTCATTGCGGAACACGCGCGCAAGCCAAGCCCACCTCACCCTCGAGACGTCCAGGTGCACCTTCGAGACTCCGCCCTTGCGCGCGCGCCGCAGCGTGCCGCGCATCGCGAGGTCGGGGCTCTCCAACTGCTGAAGTTGAATCACCAGGCTGTCGTCGGTGCGCACGTCGGCGCGCAGATTCTTGAGCACGCTTCCATACGGACCGCGGTCCCAGCGCATCGAGCCGATCGCAACGCGAGTCGGCGCGGTTCCGAGCGACAGACTCACGTCCAGCCCTTCGACATTCAGTTCGGGGTCCGACGTCACGAGCTTTCCGTCACGCAGTTCGAGCACGAAGTCGAAGCCGCGTGCCGCGCCGCGGGCCGGCGCACCCTTCCAGGTCGGGATTCGCCATTTGCCGTCGGGCCCGCGCGTCAGACGCAGGGTCGGGCGCTCGAGCTCGAGGATGATCGCGCCGCGACGGGCCCACAGCAGATCCCAGGTCGAGTAGCGCATCTTCATCGATGCCGCTTCCAGCACCGGCGCACCCCCGCCCTCTCGATAGCGTACCCGGGGACGCACCACCGTCACGGTCGAGAGCGGGTTGCCGCTCAGTCCGTCGAGCTCCAGCACCAGATCGCTGCGTTGCCGCAACAATTCGTTCACGCGTCCGGTCAGTTCGTGCGAGGCGTACTCGGTGTGGTTCCAGAGGTAGTAGACAAACCCGGCCCCGCCAAGCACCAGCAGCAGGGAGAGCCCCGCGACCGACAGCAGGACCAGCTTGCGAACCGTCCAGCGAACCGACGCACGCGCCTGAGCGGGAACGTGCTCGACCACACCCTCGATCGCTTCGTCGACCCGGGCTTCGACTGCCTCGACCGCGTGATCGACGCGCTCCACCGCGTCCTCGACCGAGTGGCCGAGTCGATGGACCAGGTCCTCATCGGCCTCGTGAGGGGGCGGCTTGGGTCCGGATCCGGGATCGTGGTTCATGGGATCAGAACGAAGGACCGACTGCGAATTGGAAGCGCGGCTCGAGATAGCCGCGCTCGTCGCGCCGCGCCGGAATCGTGGGGTCGACCGGACGCAGATTCCACGACAGGTCGACGCGAATCGGGCCGAGCGGCGACTCGAGCCGCGGGCCGAGTCCGAACACCCAGCGAAGATCGTCGATGCCGAGCGGCTCGCGGCTGACGCGGGGAGCGAACTGGTTCCAGCGCACGCGGTCGGGCTGCGTCCAGACGTTACCGGCGTCGACGAACATCTCGAGGCCGAGAGGTCCCAGCACCGGAATGCGGGTCAGCGAAACGCGCAACTCGGCGCCCGCTTCGATCACCGCGAGGCCGCCGTCGCTCTGAATCGAGTTCTCGTCGAATCCGCGCACCGAGTTCACGCCTCCGGCTCGAAATCGGTCCTCGAGCGGCACCCGCGCCACATCGGCGTCGCCGGAGCCGAGAATCGTGCGACGACCGCCGAGCGGCTCGAGGATACCGGCTCGCAGCCGGGTCGCGAGCACCGCATTGCGACCGACCGGCGTGTACCACGCGGGAATCGCCTCGCCCTTCCAAAAGCTGCTCGAACCCGACAGCAGCCCGCCCGCGATTTCGAGCGTGACCGATTGCAATGAGCCGCGGCTCGGGAACAGCGGATGGTCACGGTAGTCGCGCAACCCCTGGAGCTGGAGACGGTGGGTCTGGTAGTTCGGCGACAGCGGCAGGGAGTCGGCGATCGCGCTCGCGTCGCGGTCGACGTCCTGTTCGACCCACTGGTTTCGTTGCACGATCGAGAGCCGCGTGAACCGATTGATCTCGCGCGTGAGTCGCAGGTCGAGTCCCAGAAAACGCTGCTGCAGTACGTAGCCCGGATTCGCGCGGTCGTCATAGAGCTCGACGTACGGCGTGACCTCGCCGCGCAGTCGGGTGCCGAACAGCCACGGCTCGAGCAGCGAATACTGAAGCCGGGCGCGCTGAAACGGGACCTTTCCCTCGAGTGCGGTGAACGACAGGTGCCCGGACAGCGCATTCTCGAGTCCGCGGCCCAGCAGATTGCGCGCCCCCCACTCGGCCTCGAGCCGGAACGGCTCGGAGGTCGCGTAGCCGACGCCGGCATCGACCCAGCGCCGGCGCCGCTCGGCCACCCGCAGATCGAAGTCGACGCGCGCCTGCGCGGTGTCGAAGCCGGTGCTGATCTGCACCTGCCGGAACAGTCCGGTCTGGTACAGCCGCTCCTGCGAGCGCTCGACGCGCAGCCTCGAGTACACGTGGCCGGGTTGAAGCAGCAGTTCGCGCGTGACCAATCGCTCGGCGACCTGATCACGGCCGCGGATCGTGATATCGCGCACGAAATACACCGGCCCTTCCGCGACCTCGTACTGAATCACGACACTCTGAGGCCGGATCTCTCGCGATGAGGCACGGGTGCGCGGCAGGTAGCCGTGGTCCTGATGGACCTGCGAGATGATCAGCGTGTCGAGGTGCAGGAAGGCGGGGTCGAAGGGACGTCCGACCTTGGACCACAGCCGCTTGCGGATCGCGCTCACCAGTTCGCCGCGCACCCCCAGCAGATCCACCGACTCGATGCGGGTCGCCGGCCCTTCTTCGACCGTGAAGACCACGTCCATCTCGTCGTCACCGGCCGGCTGCAGGCGGTAGGTGGCGTGCGCCGCCAGGTGGCCGTGATGGCGATAGAGCAGCCGGATCGAGGTGGTATCGCCGCGCAGGAAGTCACTGCGCAACGGCGCGCGATCCGCCCACGGCCACGGCGCGGGGCTTCGCGTCTTGAGCACGTTCCGCAGCTCGCGCGTCGAAACGCGACGCGCGCCTTCGATGCGCACCCGACGCACGGTGCGAAGTTCCTGGAGCAGATCGAGCTGGGCCACGGCCTCGTTCGCCGCGAGCAATCCGGCGAGCACTGCGATGACGGCGGCGCGGGCGATTCCGCGACAGCGGTCAGGGTGGAGTCGGCGCAACCTGGACTTCCTTGGGAGCCCGGTCGAGCGCGCGCTGACGCTGCACCAGTCGCAGTGGATCGTTGGCGAGGATCAGCAGCAGCAGGCTTCCCACCACCACCAGTCCGACCTTCTGGAAGCGGAGGTATCCCCGCGTCGAGATCGGCCGACGTCGCACCGCCTGGAGAAGCGCGAGCACGATGTGCCCGCCGTCCAGCACCGGAATGGGGAGCAGATTGAAGGCCATGATCGCGACGTTGATCATCGCGAGAAAGCGGAGATACGAGTCGAGACTGCGCCGCGCCTGCTCGCTGGCCGCCTGGGCGATGAAGATCGGTCCGCCCAGGTATTCGCGGTAGTAGAGCGGGCGCGAGAACGTCAGCCACATGCCGCCGTAGACGCTCACGACCGCTTCGCCGGTGGCGCGAAATCCGATGTCGATCGAGGCGAGCAGCGGATGGCGCTCGACGTAGACGCCCTGCACCGGCGGCTCGATGCCGATCCGCCCCTGTTTGCCCTCGGGGCCGCCGGTCGGGTCGATCGGTTTGACCTCGATCGGGAACGCGCGGCCCTCACGCACGATGTGCAGCTGCACCTTCTGATTCGCGAGCCCGTCGAATGCCGGCGGCAGCTCGTTCCAGTTGGCGATCGGCGTGCCGTTGACGCTCGTGATGCGATCCCCGACCTTGAGCCCTGCCTTGTATGCGGGCATGCCGGTCACCACGTTTCCGATCACCGGCGGATCGGGCGGCCGATGAAGGCTCGACATCAGCGGCTCGCGATCGACGGCGCTGAGCGATAGCGCGAACGTGGAGTCCCCGCGCGTCACACCGAGCTCGAGCGGCTGGTCGGTCGGGACCTTCGAAGCACCGAGGAAGATCGGAATCCAGCTGGCGACCGGGGCTGCGCCGACTCGAACGATTCGATCGCCCTCGCGCAGCCCCATCTGATACGCCACGCTGGTATCGGGCGTCACGCCGAGCCGATTCGGGTAATCCGGATAGCTCACGCCGGTGAGCGCAACGCCCACGAGCACGAGAAACGCGGTGATCAGATTCGCGAGCGGACCGGCGGCGGCAATGAACAGCCGTCCATACCACGGATGCGAGAGAAAGTGATCGGGAGTGTCCGGCATCGAGCCGGTTTCGTCCGGACTGTCGCCCGCCATCTGGACGTAGCCGCCGAGCGGAATCCACGACAGCCGGTACTCGGTTTCGCCGCGCGTTACCGCGATCAGCCTGGGCCCGAATCCGAGCGAGAACCGCAGCACCCGCACGCCACGCAGCTTGGCGGCGATGAAGTGGCCCAGCTCGTGAACGAAAATCACGAGGCCGAGCAGCAGGACCCCGGGTACCACCGGCGTGTTGAGCAAGTGCAACTCCTTTTGCTTGAAGGCTCTCGGCAGGCTACCGGCGCCCCATCGGAGCGTCAAGGATCAGCGGCGTCATCACGCATGGGTTATCGGCCGTCGCGTTTCGCCGCCTCAGCGTTCAGACACGTCGAATCACCCGCTCGTATTCCCGCCACGTCGCTTCGACCATGGTTGAGACGTCGTAGCGGGCTGCCTCGACGCGCGCGAGCTCGGACATTTGACGAGTCTCGGACGGCTCAGCGAATGCCTGGAGGATCACATCCGCCAGCGCTGCCGGATCGCCGACCGGGACACTGCGACCGGTTTCTCGATTTCGAATCAGCTCGCGCAGCCCGCCGACCGCACTGGCGACCACCGGCACGCCGTCGGCCATTGCCTCGAGCACTGCCGTTCCGAGCCCCTCGATGCGTGACGGCGCGACGAGCAGATCGAACCCCGGCATCAGCGCTCGCGCGTCCCGATGTGCTCCCGCGAACATCACGTGGGCTGCCAGTCCGAGCGCATCGCGTCGAGCAACGAGTCGCGCCCGCTCGGGGCCCTCGCCGATCCACACGAACCGCGCGCGCGGTTCGCGACGGCACACCCGCACGGCCGCTTCCAGCAACACCTCATGTCCCTTCTCGGGAGTCAGCGCCGCCACCGTTCCGATCACACGCGCGTCGGGAGCAACGCCCAGCGTCGCGCGCGCCACGGCGGCACCGCCCGCAGGGCGGTGCTCGATGCCGCTCGCCACCACCGCGATGCGATCCGCATCGACGCCTGCAGCGCGCAGCTTGGCCGCCACCGCCTCACTCACCGCCAGCCATCTCGCCACCGGCCCTCGATACTTGAGGCGACTCGCCCACCCGCGACCGATCGCCGCATCGGTGCGCCGCGACACCACCACCGGAACGCGTGCGCCGAGCGCACGAGCCAGCAGGGCGATGCCGTGGGAACGCGCGTCATGTGCGTGGATCAGATCGGCGGGCGCCACACTCGCACGCGCGCACCTCCATGCCGCCACCAGGTCGAGATCGCCGCGCGGACGCCACGCCTCGAGCCGGATCGCGGAGGTCGCGAGGCGTTCACGGAGTTCCGCGCACGCGCTCAGTACGTGGTTCTCGACTCCCCGGCTCGCCAGCCCCTCCACCAGTCGAGCCACCTGCCGCTGGCCCCCTCGCAGCGTGCGTCCGCCGTCGAGATGCAGCACCCGCAGGGCGCGCGTCACGATCGCGCGTGTGCCGACGACCACAACTCGAACTCCCGCAGGAACACCTGTGCGGCCGAATAGAGACACAGCGCCAATCCATGGCCGCCGTCGAGCACGCCGAGCTGCAGCACGTATTGCCGCACGAAGCGGCCGAGCGGCCGCAGCACCAGATCCGGAGCGGCGGCCCGGCGTCCGCGTCGGCGCGCGCTCTCGGCGCCACGCCTCGCGTAGTCGACCAGCTTGGTCCGGCACACCTCGAACGACTCGTAGCTGTGGTGTTCGAGCACCCCGTCCAGATCGCGTTGCGGCCCCTCGAGCCGCAGACGCTCGTGGACGGGTGCGTCGTCGAAGCTGGCCCCTTCGCGGCGGAACAGTCGCGTGATGCGCTCGTCCTGCCAGCCGCAGAATCGCATGCGCCGGCCCATGAACCAGCCGCGTCGCAGCAATCGAAATCCGCGCACCTCACCCGGCGACCGGACGGCGGTGCGAATGGCTGCGAGCGCCGCTTCGTCTGGCACTTCGTCGGCGTCCAACCACAGCACCCACGGCTCCCGGCAGCGGGCGAGCGCGAACTGCCGCTGCGCTCCGAAGCCCTCGAGCGCTCGCTCGAACACTCGCGCCCCCGCGGCACTCGCGACGCGCGACGTGTCGTCGCGACTTGCGGAATCGACCACCACCACCACTTCGGACGCAAAGTCGAGCCGCGGCAGCAGCACCGCGAGTCGGCTCGCCTCGTCACGCGCGAGCAGCAGGACCGAAATCGGCAGGGTTTCCACCGAATGCCTCCAGGTGAGCGAGCACGTGCGCCGCGGCGATCGCCGGGTCGAGTGCCGGAAGGCACGACCAGTGAACGCAGCGCGTGCGATCGCAGGCGCGGCACGGCAACGAGGTCTGCCAGAAACCGTGTCGGGGATCGGGCGCGGTCCAGGTATCGGGGTGCGTCGGACCGAACCACGTGTAGGTCGGACGGCCGAGCGCGGCGGCGAGATGTCGCGGACCGCTGTCGGTGCCGACCAGGGCCGAGAGCCTCGCAATCACGGCGGTGAGCTCTCGGATCCCGCATCGCGGAAGTCTCACCACACCCGGCGCGTTCGTGGTCAACCAAGCGGCCAGCCGCTCCTCCCCCGGACCCTCGATCAGCACCACCTCACGACCCGCCGAGACCAGCCGCCGCGCGAGCAACGCGGCGTGTGCGATCGGCCAGGTCTTGGTGGCCCAGGTGCCCGCCGCCACCAGCGCGATCGCATGCGCCGGATCGCGCACGCCCGCCGAGGCGAGCATGCGATCCGCCGCTGCGAGTGCCGCGGTGGTCGGCGTGAGCCGCGCATCGAGTCCGTCGTCCCTCCCGCCCGCTGCGAGCGCCAGACGTCGGTGGACGTGAGCCGCGTACTCCCGGCGGCCGGGCCCCGGCGACTGCTCGCGCGCCACGCGAATCCGATACGCAAAGCCGCGCCCGCGCAGATTGTAGCCGGCGGTGGTCGAGGCGCGAGCTCCGGCCGTCAACCACGCGCTGCGGGGATTGCCGAAGAAGTCGACGGCGACTGCATAACGTTCGCGTCGCAGGGTCGCGATCAGGCGCAGCGTGTCGAAGCTTCCGCGACCGAGCGCGAACACCCGGCGCACGTACGGCAGATCCTCGACCAGCTCGACGTAGCGAGGATCGGTGACGACGTCGACCGGCGCGCCGTGTCCGAGGTGAAGTGCACGCAGCGCCGGGATCGTGAGCACCACGTCGCCGAGGGCTCGAAGGCGGATCGCGAGCACCGCGGTCATCGCGGTTCCCGCCCGCCGCGGCGGATCCGCTCGACCAGGTCGCGACTGGCGTGCGCCTTGGCGTCCCCGGTGATCGCGGTCTCGCCACCGAGTGCGCGCATGGTCGCGCGTTCGGGCACGCCCTCCGCCACGTAGTCGGTGCCTTTGGCGTGCACGTCGGGCCGCAGTTCTCGCAGCAGCGCGTCGACCGTCGGCTCGTCGAAGATCACGACCGCGTCGACGCACCGCAGGCTGGCGACGAGCGCCGCCCGCTCGAGTGCCGGGACCACCGGGCGGCCCGGTCCCTTGTGGGCCGCGGTCGAGTGGTCGCCGTTGACCGCGACCACCAGGCGTTGACCGAGCGCACGCGCGCCTTCGAGGTAGCGCAGGTGCCCGACGTGAAGCAGATCGAACACGCCGTTGGCGAACACGACTCGCTGCCGGTCCTCACGCCAGCTCGCCACGAGCTCGCGCGCGGCCGGGCGCGACGTGACGCGCGACGATTCGCTCACGAACGGCCTCGACGGCGCGAGCGCGTCACCACAGGCCGCAGCGCGGCATCGAGTGCGGCGCGAGAAACCGCATGCGCCCCTCGCCGGCTCACGGCGATGCTTCCCGCGACATTGGCGAGGGCCGCAGCGACGCGCGGCGGCGCCCCGGACGCCAGCGCCAGCGTGGCGGTCGCCACCACCGCATCGCCCGCGCCGGTCACGTCGACCGCCTCCTCGCTGCCCCACGCCGCGAGGCTC
>JABFRW010000084.1 GCA_013140805.1 Candidatus Eisenbacteria bacterium | reverse complement strand
ATCCAATGGAAGCCAAGCTCCGAAGCCACCAGGGCCGTGGCGAAGAACAGCGTCCCCCCCACGATCCAGGAGCCGATCGCACCGAGCGCCGAGTGCAGTGCGAGCGCGAACGCCACCCCCCAGCCGCCCGACCAGCGCCAGCGATCGAGTGCGCCCAGTCCCAGGAGCGTGCAGATCTCGAAGGCAAGCAGCCCGCCGATGGCGCTGCGCACGAGCAGCCCGCGCACCTCACCGCGCCGGGCCCGATTCCAGCTCCACCCGAAGGCCAGCAACGGCACCCCGAATGCGGCGGCGTACCCGAACGTCCAGACCAGCGAATAGGCGAGCAACGCGCCCACGGGTCCGCACGCATTCGGAGCGCTCCACGGCGATGCGAACGGCAGCGGTGCCTGATAGGTCGCCAGACTCACGGCCGTGAGCACCCCGAACGCTGCGAGCAGCAGCGCGAGTACGTGACGGCGGCGGTCGTTGGAGATGCGGGCGGACAAAGTGGGGTCGGTCGGTTCCCTGACTCAGATGGGCGCGGGGAGCGGAGCCCGGCTCCCTCCGACGCGCGCGGCCGGCGCGAAAGGCCGCGCCGGGGCGGTACCCGCCTCCCTGGCGGGGCTTAGGCGCGGCATTGTGCCCGACCCCGCGGCCGAGGGCAATGGGCCCTCAGTTGCCTGCCGCCGCCACTCGAGAGGGAGTCTCACCGGGCGGCGCCGCGCGCGGGGCGTCGAGAATGCCGTCCTCGAGCCACGCGTACTTGCCGTCGAGCACGTCGCGCGCGACCTGATAGACCTCGGGGTCGGCATTCGAACGCAACGCCTCGAACAGGTTCTCGACCTTCATGCGCGACTGGCGGCAGAACACGTCCGCAAGCTGCGACGGGGTACGGTCCTGGGGCTGCCGCTTCTGGTCTGCATGTGCCCGCACGCAGATCGCCGACATCGCGAACAGCTCGGCGCCGATGTCGACGCAGCGGAACAGCTGCGCCTGCTTCTTCTCGAGTGCGGGGCCGTTCAACACCATGAGGTGGAACTGCTGACGCGCCAGTCGCGCCGAGGTGCGGTGCACCCAGCGCAGGTGACCGGCCAGCGCGCCGAACTCGGAATAGCGAGGCCAGCGGCCCCACGAGAACCAGCGGCTCGGATACCACCAGCTATAGAAGAGGCCGGCGCGCACCAGCCCCGCCAGCCGCCTGCCGATCGGCACTCCCGGCATCACGACGTCGCCGGCGGTGCTCAGGTGCTGATCGAGCGCCTCCCGGGCGATGAACAGGCGCATGACCTGGTTCGTGCCCTCGAAAATGCGATTGATGCGCAGGTCGCGAAGCAGCTGTTCGAGTGGAATCGGCGCCTCGCCACGCGCTCCGAGCGATCGTGCGGTCTCGTAGCCGCGGCCGCCGCGTACCTGGATCGTCGCGTCGGCGATTTCCCACGCGACGTCACTGTTCCAAAGCTTCGCGATCGCGGCCTCGAGCCGGATGTCGCTCTTGCCCGCATCGCCGAGCAGCGAACTCAGGTCGGCGATCGCCTCCATCGCGTAAGTGCGCGCCGTCATGTCTCCGATCATCTGAGCGACCGCCTCGTGCTGCCCGACCGGCCGGCCCCACTGCACGCGCTCGGCCGCGAACTGGCGAGCCACCTGAATGCACCACTTCCCTGCGCCCGCGCAGGTGGTCGGCAGGGTGAGGCGCCCGGTGTTGAGCGTGACGAGTGCGAGCTTCAGTCCCCGCCCCTCGCCCCACAGCAGGTTGTCCTTCGGAACGTGAACGTTCGTGAAGCGCAGCACCGCGTTCTCGATGCCGCGAATCCCCATGAACTCACAACGGTGGACGATCTCGATGCCGGGCGAGTTCGCCTCGACGATGAACGCCGAGATCGGACCCGGCTTGCCGGGCTTGCCGGGGGTGCGGGCCATGACCACCAGCAACTCCGCGATCGCGCCGTTCGTGCACCACAGCTTCTCGCCGTTGAGCACGTAGCCGGTACCGTCGGAAGTCGGGACCGCGGTCGTCGACATGCGTGCGGGATCGGAGCCCACGTCGTGCTCGGTGAGCGCGAAAGCGGAGATCGCTCCGCGCGCGAGCCTCGGCAGCAGGCGCTTCTTCTGTTCCTCGGTGCCGAATAGCTTGAGCGGCTGCGGCACGCCGATCGACTGATGCGCCGACAGCAGCGCGACCAGCGCGCTGTGGCGGGTGCCGACCAGCGACATCGCGCGACCATAGCTGTACTGCGACAGTCCGAGCCCGCCGTACTCGCGCGGGATCTTGATGCCGAAAGCGCCAAGCGCCCGCAGCCCGTCGATCACGGTGGCGGGAATCTTCGCTTCGCGCTCGATCCGCTCGGGATCGACTTCCGTTTCGAGGAAGCGGGTGAGTCGGGCGGTGAACTCGGCAGCCCGCTGCTGCTCCTCCGGATCCGGCCCGGGATACGGATGGATGAGACTCAAGTCGAGATTGCCGAGGAACAACTCGCGCACGAACGACGGCGCGCTCCACTCGGTTTCCCGCGATGCCTCCGCGACTGCGCGGGCTTCGAGTTCGCTGACGTGGGAAGTCGACTTGCTCTCGCTCATGGCGCGTGACTCGTTGGGAAGGTGACGAAATCGAAGAAGCGGACGCGGGCCGCCGGGCCGCTTCGGTTATCGGCCGCAGGTTAGCCCCGCCTGAGAGCCGCGACAACCGGCCGGCACGAGCGTGTCAAGTGCCCCGATGTTTCGATGGATGTCGGTCGACCGCACGGTGCGGGTTGCGGTGTCCCGTTGATGATGTGATGTGGCGCGCCGTGATCTTGTGACCCCACCATCCGATCGGCTATGGTTCCGCGCCCCTCGGCCGGGTCCTCCCCGCTCGAGGCTGACTTCAGACCCCTCCCGCCGACCGGGCCGCGCCACTCGTCACGACTTCTCGCGGACGCCCGGACGATCGGGCCCTCCGGCGCTTCGCGCCGGGAGCCAATTACCGAGGAGCCTGTGATGAACCTTCTGCGCGCCGCGGGATCCACCCTGCGGAAGCTGATGCTGCCCGGCGTGATCGCCGCGATCCTCACCTCGGTCGTGCTGCCCGCGGCGCGCAGAAGG
>JABFRW010000083.1 GCA_013140805.1 Candidatus Eisenbacteria bacterium | reverse complement strand
GCCCGCGAGCTGAATCGCAGCCGCCACAGCGAATCCGGGCAGCAGCAGCACCGCGTTGGGACGAATCAGCACCGCGATCCCCATCAGCGCACCGCCGATCGCCCAGCGCGCGAGCCCTGCGCGCGCATCGAGCAGCGCGGTCAACAGAACGCCCCACGCGAACACCATCACAAGCACCAGCAGGTTCTCGGAGTACTGGGTGCCGGGCAGGAACGCGAGCACCGGGTGAAGTGCGGCGAGTGCCATGGCGATCAGTCCGGCGCGACGGCCGAACCACGCGGCTCCGCAGCGACCGATCCACCACACCGCGAGTGTGCCGAGCACGCACTCGACCGCCCGCAGGCGCGGCAGCGACTCACCGGCCAGCGCCCATACCGCCGCCATGAAGGTAGGATATCCGGGTGGTCGCAAGGTCTGCAGACCGTAGCTGCCGTGGTCGATCAGCGAGCGCGCGATCTCGGCGAACTCGCGACCATCGCTCCACGGAATGTGGTCGGCCGGAAGTCGCATCGCCAGCACCAGTCGCGCGAGCATCGCGATCACCACCAGCGCGAACTCGGCGCGCGGTTCGAGACGGCGATCGAGGCTCGAAGTCACGCCGGGACCGCGCCGCGTCGTTCCTCTTCTGCGATCTGGCTCGCCGCCACCATGAGTCCGAACATCGCCCACACCAGGTAGGGGTACATCGGATTCCGAAGGTACTCGATCTTGGTCTGGTCGATCGCGAACACGACCAGCTGAACGCGCGCGAACAATAAGTAGGCTTGAGCATGACTCATGCGCGAGAGGTCCCCGGGGACGGGGCGCAGTGCGCGGAATAGCATCACGAGGATCATCACGAAGAACGTCAGCCCCACGATCCCGACCAGGTTCCCGAGGTAGAGATACAGATTGTGCGGCCAGTACCAGAAGGTCGTCCCGCGCTGCAGCGCGTAGAACGGACCATGACCGATGATCGGATGCTGCATCATGCGCTCGAACGCCTGTTCCCAGATGACCGCGCGCCCTTCGGGAAGCCCGTCCCGGACCTCGAAGGTCTGGGGATCGAGCAGCCGGCCGAGCATGTCACCCGAGTGGGTGTAGTTCGAGACGAAGTAGTTCATGCCGAGGATGATGGCCAAGATGAGCGCCGCGCCGCTCACCACCGAGATGAAATTGAGCCGGGTGCGAGACAGCCATGCCAGGTACACGACTCCGAGCATCAGCGCGATGATCGCTCCGCGGGTGACGGTGGCGAAGAGCATGAACGCGACCAGCAGTCCGAGTCCGGTGGCGAGCAAGCGCCGCGTCGTCGAGGTCGAACGGACGATCAAGAAACCGACGAACAGCAGCGTGAGCGCCGACCAATCGGAGAACTGCTCGAAGTCGAAGAACGGGCCGCCGATGCGAATGTTGTGCATGAGCGTCGCTCCCGGGGCGACGTTGCGGAAATAGATCCAGCCCGGGATCACCACCCCTCCCGGGTTGACGATCTCGTAGAGGCCGAGCAGGCAGATGCTGAGGATCGACGCGATCTGGAAACGGTGAATGCGCGCCAGATCGTTGGAGGTGCGAACGTTGTTCACGATCAGGTAGTAGATCGCGACGCACGCCAGCAAGGTGTAGGTGTTCGAGAGCGCCGGCCCGATGTGTTCGGCCCGCGTGATGCTGTAGAACGAGATGATGTAGGCGATCACGAGCCCGATGATCGGAACATCGAGCCGCGAGCGACGCGGTGGCGCTCCGCTGCCCGTGTTCACGCGCAGGAGCCAGATGATGAGCAGCAGCATCACCATCGCGAGATTGGTGCTGCCGAACACCACTTCGCGCGGATAGGGGAGCGCGAGCACCAGAAGCCCGATCGCCGACACCAGATCGAGGCGCCAGGCGATCCCGAGGACGATGCCGGCGCCGATCACGGCCAGCATGCGCTTGTCCGGGCTCACGTACTGAAGCCCGATGATAACTCCCGCCGCGATCACGACCAGCACGCCGAGGACCGGCGAGAGCCAGTCGGGTCGAACGCGCGGGGACCTGGGGTGGGTGCTCAAGCCGTGTTCAGCCATCCGAATCGCTTGCGCACCAGGAAGGCGAGATTCTCCCACCCGTCCTTCCACTTCTGGAGCTTCACCTCGCCGACTCGGGCGCCGTATGGAATGTGTCCCTCGGCGAAGCGCACGCCGCGCAGCAGCGCCTCGAGCTTGATCTCTTCGCTGAACGGCATTCCGTCCGAGGTCAGCCGCATGCGTTCGAGCACCGCGCGACGAAACACCCACATGCCGGACTGGCTGTCACGGATCGGCTTGAAGAACAACACGGCTGCGGCAACGGTGAGCACCCAGTTGCCCATGCGATTCGAGAACGGCATCGCGTCTCCGTCCACCAGCGGGAATCGGCTGGCCGACAGGAACTCGAGATTGCGATCCAGCAGTTCGTCCACCAGCCGCGTGATCTCCTCCGGTGGATAGGTGCCGTCGCCGTCGAGCGTCACCACCACGTCCTTGGTGGCGGCACGCAGCCCGCACTTGTATGCAGCGCCATAGCCCGGGACCTTCTCGGCCACCACCCTTGCTCCGAGCGATCGCGCGACTTCCGCGGTGCGGTCGGTGCAATTGTTGTCGACTACCACGATCTCGTCGATGGCAGAGGGCATGCGTTCGATCACCATGCGGACGCCGTCTTCTTCGTTGTAACAGGGAATGACAACGCTGATCGTCAGGTCGCGGTGCATGGAGTGGGTAGCTCGAACCTTGGGGGGGGAGGGGCACGCGGAGCGGGGAATCTTCGCCAAAGTCTATCAACCGCGCGGGTGAACTCCAAGGCCGGTGCCCGGCGCGCGCTCGCGACGGGCTGCTGCGATTGCAGAAGCGGTGCGGCTTCGCATTCCGCACGACTCGCGCGCTCGCGCGAGAAGTGCGCCGCGGATCGCGTATGATGTTCCGCGCCTTGCGCACCGAACCCATGCCCAAGTACCTCGCGAACACCTCCGGCCCGCCCGCCCGCGCACTCTCCGCGCATGCCATTCCGTCCCTCGACGGCCTGCGCGCGATCTCGTTCCTGATCGTCTACGTCTCGCACGCGGGCCTTCAGTCGCTGGTGCCGGGCGGCTTCGGCGTCACGGTGTTCTTCTTCCTGAGCGGTTACCTGATCACCACGCTGTTGCGGCTCGAGCTCGAACAGCACGGCACGATCCGGATGCGCGATTTCTACCTGCGTCGCGCGCTCCGAATCTGGCCGCCGTTCTACGCCGTGCTGTTGCTCGCGGTGATCGGAGTGCTCGTGAACGTGGTTCCCGGGCGGCTTGCCGCGATGCCGTTGCTGGCCCAGGCGTTCCACTTCAACAACTACTGGACGATCGCGCACGGCGTCGACGGAATTCCGGCCGGCGCCGGCGTGTACTGGTCGCTCGCGATCGAGGAACACTTCTACCTGTTGTTCCCGTGGATCTTCCTCGCGCTGATGCGCGGCCCCTCGCGTCCGCGCACTCGCGCGATGGTGCTGTGGGGACTGTGCGCGGCGGTGCTGGCGTGGCGATGCTGGCTGGTGCTCGCGCAGCACGCACCCGAGGATCGAACCTACATGGGCAGTGACACCCGCTTCGACTCGTTGCTGTTCGGCTGCGCGCTCGCACTGCACTGCAACCCCGGAATCGACGCCGCGCGCGGCGACGGCCGGTGGCTCAAGTTCGTGTGGCTGCCGCTCGGGATCGCCACGCTCGTGTTCACGTTCGTCTATCGCGCGCCGGCATTCCGTGAAACTCTGCGCTACACGCTGCAGGGAGTGGCACTGATCCCGGTGTTCGTCGCGGCGATCCGCCACTCCGAATGGGGCCCGATGCGCCTGCTCAATCACCCGATCGCACGTTTCCTCGGGGTGCTCTCGTACTCGCTCTACCTGCTTCACCACGTGGTGCTCGCGGCGCTGCATCACCGCACCACGTGGCCGGCGCCCGTTCAGGGCGTGGTCGGACTCGGCGTGTCGATCGCGATCGCGTGGGGCATTCACGTGGCGCTGGAACGCCCCGCGGCTCGGGTTCGGCGGCGGCTGTCGCGTGCCGTGGTGCGGCGCGCCGAGGG
>JABFRW010000082.1 GCA_013140805.1 Candidatus Eisenbacteria bacterium | reverse complement strand
GCCATGAACGACGCAGCCGGATTCGATCATCGCGCCGCCGGTCCGAGCCCGTGGCTCGACGGCAGCGGGCCGTTCGGCGACCGCGTGGTGTCGACGCGGGTGCGGCTCGCGCGCAACCTCGCAAACGTTCCCTTCACTCACCGCGCGCGCGACGAGCAGCTGCAGGGCGTGCTCGGCAGTGTGGTGCGAGCGGCCGAGCAGGCGGGGGCGCTCGCCGGTGGCCGGCTGCTGCGGATGGACACGCTGTCCGAGATCGAGCGGCAGGTCCTGGTCGAGCGGCACCTGGTGAGCCACGAAATGGGACGTGACGCGCGACCGCGTGGCCTGCTGATCGGCCGCGAGGAGCGCCTGTCGATCATGATCAACGAAGAAGACCACGTGCGGCTCCAGTCGCTGGCCTCCGGATTCCAGCTCCACGACGCCTACGCCGCGGTCGAGCGCGCCGACGATGACCTCGACGATTCGCTCGAGTTCGCGTTCTCGGAGGAGATCGGTTACCTGACCGCCTGCCCGACGAACACCGGGACCGGCATGCGAGCCTCGGTGCTGATCCACCTGCCGGCACTGGTGCTGCTCAAGGAAATCCAAAAGGTCATCACCGGCATCACGCAGGTCGGATTGAACGTGCGCGGTCTCTATGGTGAGCACAGCGCGCCGATGGGAAACCTGTTCCAGATCTCGAACCAGACCACGCTCGGCCGCACCGAACAGGACTCGATCGAGAGTCTGGAGCGGGTGTCGCGCCAGGTTCTCGAGGCCGAGGAACGCGCGCGCGAGCGACTGGTGCGCGATGCGCGCGTCCAGATCGAGGACAAGGTGTGGCGCGCTTACGGGTTGTTGCGGCATTGTCGCAGCGCGTCGTCGGAGGAAGTCATCAATCTGTGCTCGGCGGTTCGCCTCGGAGTGTCACTCGGCATCGAGGGGTTGCCGCCGATCGCAGTGCTGAATGAAATGCTCGTTCATACTCAGCCCGCCCACCTGCAGCAGCGCGCCGGTGGAGAGCTCGGGGCGGACGAGCGCAACGTCGTCCGTGCCCGGTACGTTCGCGAGCGGCTCGCCGCCAGCGAACGTGCGACGGGTGGAGAAGGCTGACCTCAGGGAGGAGCTGCGACCGGGGAGTCGGAGACTCGATCTCTCGTCGCCGAGGAAACCATGCACGACAAGTTCACGGAACGCGTACGCAAGGTCATCTATCTCGCCCGTGAGGAAGCCGCGCGTCTCCAGCACGATTACATCGGCACCGAACACCTGCTGCTCGGCGTGATTCGCGAGGGCGAGGGCATCGCGGCGACGGTGCTTGCGAACCTCGGGCTCGACCTCGACCGCATCCGTCAGGAAGTCGAGAACATGGTGAGTGCCTCGGGCGGCACCATGACGATCGGCGAGATTCCGTTCACGCCGCGCGCCAAGCGCGTGCTCGAACTGGCGGTCGAGGAGGCGCGCTCGCTCGGACACAACTACGTGGGCACCGAGCATCTCCTGCTCGGCCTGATTCGCGAGGGCGAGGGCGTGGCGGCGAAGGTGCTGCTCGAACTCGGCGTGGATCGCAAGCGGGTCCGGGAGGAGACGCTCAAGCTGCTCGGCGGCACTCCGTCGTCGTCCGGAAGCGGCGAGCGCGAGGAGCGCCCCGAAACGCCGGCGCTCAATCAGTTCGGGCGCGACCTCACCCAGCTCGCGCGCGACGGCAAACTCGATCCGGTGATCGGACGCGAGAAGGAGATCGAGCGCGTCATCCAGGTGCTGTCGCGCCGCAAGAAGAACAATCCGGTCCTGATCGGCGAGCCGGGGGTCGGCAAGACCGCGATCGCCGAAGGCCTCGCCCAGCGCATCATCTCGGGCCAGGTGCCCGAGAGCCTGCGTTCCAAGCGCATCGTGACGCTCGACCTCGCCGCAGTGGTCGCGGGTACCAAGTATCGCGGGCAGTTCGAGGAACGGCTGAAGACCGTCATGAACGAGATCCGGGAGTCCAAGGACACCGTGATCTTCATCGACGAGCTGCACACCATCGTCGGAGCGGGCGGAGCCGAGGGCGCGATCGACGCCTCGAACATGCTGAAGCCGGCGCTGGCGCGCGGCGAGCTGCAGTGCATCGGCGCGACCACGCTCGACGAGTATCGCAAGTACATCGAGAAAGACGGCGCACTGGAGCGGCGCTTCCAGCCCGTCATGGTGGATCAGCCGAGTGTTGCGGACACCATTCAGATCCTGACCGGACTGCGCGACAAGTACGAGGCCCATCACGGCGTCAAGATCACCGACGACGCGCTGGTGCAGGCCGTCAAGCTCGCCGACCGGTACATGAACGACCGTTTCTTCCCGGACAAAGCGATCGACGTCATCGACGAAGCGTGCGCACGCGCGCGCCTCTCGGTCAGCACCGTGCCGGGCGAGATCCACGAACTCGAGAAGAAGCTCGAGGAGGTCATCAAGGAGAAGGAAGCGGCGATTCGCGGTCAGGAGTACGAAAAGGCCGCGCGACTGCGCGACAAGGAGAAGGACTACCGCGCCCGCCGCAACGAGCTCAAGAAGTCGTGGGCCGAGTCGAAGCGCGACAAGGAAGTGCAGGTCGACGAGGAGATGATCGCGGCGGTGGTCTCGGTGATGACCGGCATCCCGGTCGTGAAGCTCGCCGAGGAGGAGACCCAGAAACTGCTGCGCATGGAAGATGAACTGCGCAAGCGGGTGGTCGGGCAGGACGAAGCGGTCGGCGCGGTCTCGCGAGCGGTGCGCCGCAATCGAGTCGGGCTGCGCGATCCGCGACGCCCGATCGGTTCGTTCATTTTCCTCGGGCCGACCGGGGTCGGAAAGACCGAGCTGGCGCGTGCGCTGGCGGCGTTCGTGTTCGACGACGAAGACGCCCTGATCCGCGTCGACATGTCCGAATACATGGAGAAATTCTCGGTCTCGCGGCTGGTGGGAGCACCGCCCGGGTATGTGGGGTACGAGGAGGGCGGGCAGCTCACGGAGAAGGTGCGCCGCAAGCCGTATTCGGTGGTGCTGCTCGACGAGATTGAAAAAGCACACCCGGATGTGTTCAATGTCCTGCTCCAGGTGCTCGACGACGGCGTCCTCACGGACAGCTCCCGCCGCAGGGTCGACTTCAAGAACACCGTCATCATCATGACGTCGAACCTGGGTGGCCGTCAGATCGTCTCGGGCGGCAAGCACCTCGGGTTCAAGTCGGCGGAAACCGGTACCCAGCAGTTTGCGGCCATCAAGAGCACGGTTCAGGACGAACTCAAGCGCGCCTTCAATCCGGAATTCCTCAACCGGATCGACGACGTGATCGTGTTCCAGGCGCTCACGCGCGAGAACATGCGGGCAATCGTCGGAATCCTGCTCATCCAGTTGAAGGAGCGGCTGATTGCGCAGGAAATCCATCTCGACCTCTCCCTTGAAGCGACGGAGTTGCTCATCGACAAGGGGTTCGACCTTTCACTCGGAGCACGTCCCCTTCGCCGCGCCATCCAACGGCACCTCGAAGATCCACTCTCGGAGTTCATGCTCCGCGGACAGCTCCCGGCGGGCGCCATGGTCCGCGTCGAGCGCAAGGGGGACGAGCTGGACTTCCATCCGGCTCCTCACCCGGTTCCGGTGGTTCCCGCCGCTTAAGACCGGAGTCCTCGCGGCCGTTCTTTCCATCGGATTCGCGGCCCCGGCCTTCCCTCAGGGAGCGCCGGGCGCCGCGGACAGCGTCGCCACCGCGCCGTCGATCGCCGACCGTCGGGTCGGACAGGTCACGGTGCAGGGCAACTCGCATACCGATACCGAGCGCATCCTGCGCTCCTTCGAAGTCGCTCCCGGCAGCCGATTCTCGCAAGAGGCGGTTCGCCGTGGGGTGCGCAAGCTCTACGCCCTCGGATTGCTCGAAGACGTCGAGGTGCAGACGGCGGAGCACGGCGAAGTCGTCGATCTGATCGTGATCGTGAAGGAGCGACCGCACATCACGAAGGTCGAGATCGTCGGCAACCAGAAGCGCGAGACCTCGGAGATCGAGAAGAAGGTATTCCTGCGCGTCGGCGAGGCGTTCTCGGGTGTCGCGGCGAACCATCAGCTGGACACCCTGCGCCAGTGGTACCGCGACGAAGGATTTCCTCGCGCGACCGTTCAGGTCGAATCGGACACCGCTGGACAGGCCGGGGGTGTCCTGCTGCGGCTCCGCATCAGCGAGGGCGAGCGGCTCCGCATCACCCAGGTGCGATTCGAAGGGGTGCACGCCTTCGAATCGAAGAAGCTCCGCAAGTCCCTGGTGACCAAGCCGAAGGGTCTGCTGGGCGGCGGCCAGTTGAAGGACGAGTCGTTCGTGGAGGACCGCGAGAAGCTCGAGGGCTACTACCACAATCATGGCTATCGCGATGCACGCGTGACGGACGTCCGAACCGATCCGGGAACCGAAGCACGCGCGCTGACGCTGGTGGTCACGATCGAGGAGGGTCCGCGCTACGTGCTCGGCGACGTCCAGTGGTCGGGCGCGACGGTGCTCAAGACCACGGAGCTCGAGAACCTGTGGAAGCGGCGTCCGGCCGAGGTCTACGACCGCTCGCGCATCCAGCGCGCGCAGGCGGAGACCTACGGCGAGTATGCGGAGCGCGGCTACCTCTACCTCGGCGTCGAGCCGCTCGAGACCGTGCGCGGCGACACCGTCGACGTCTCGTTCGCGATCTCCGAGGGGCGGCCTTCGAACGTCCGCTTCGTCCAGATCGAAGGCAATCGCGGCACCCGCGAACATGTCATTCGCCGCGAGATCGACGTGCGCGAAGGCGATCGCTTCAAGCGCTCCGCGCTGGTGCGTTCGCAGGGCGACCTCATGCGGCTCGGATTCTTCGAAAACGTCGACATCGACTTCCAGCCCGCCGACAGCACCGACGTCGACCTCACGCTGCGCGTGAAGGAGAAGAGCGTCGGTACGGCCTCGGCAGGCGCCAGCTACACCGGTGAGACCGGCTTCACGTTCTTCGTCGAGCTGGGGCACAACAACGTACTCGGAAACGGACAGGCGCTTCAGCTGCACCTCGAGCGCGGCGCCGAGCGGGAGGACTACTA
The DNA here is from genome assembly GCA_013140805.1 of Candidatus Eisenbacteria bacterium. NCBI lineage: Bacteria > Candidatus Eiseniibacteriota > Candidatus Eiseniibacteriota bacterium. The sequence goes on along the minus strand of JABFRW010000082.1, from coordinate 19,394 downwards.
CCTGAGCTTCACCGAGCCGTGGTTTCGCGGCTCGCCGACACTGCTCGGGATCAGCGTGTTCAACTCGCAACGTGCCCGTGACATCTACGACGAGAAGCGCGTCGGCGCGTCGGTGAGGCTCGGGCGTCCGCTGCCGTGGCCCGACTACTCGCGCGGAACGGTCTCCTACCGGCTCGAGGACGTGACGATTCGAGAAGGCGACGTGGCGCTCACGCCCGAACAACAGGCGTTGCTGAGCGGCGTCAAGTTCAATGAACCCACGCGCACCAGCTCGGTCGAGCTCGGCTTCATGCGCAACTCGACCGACAATCCGTTCTATCCCAAGAAAGGCACGCGGCTGACCGGCAGCAGCGAATTCGCGGGCGGTCCGTTCGGCGGTTCCGTGAACTTCAACAAGCAGCGCGCCGAAGGCCGGGCGTATCTGCCGTCGCTGCTCAAGGGCGTCACGACCATGCTCAAGGGACGGATCGGCTTCGTCGGCGAGTACCAGGATCAGCGTCGCGAGGTGCCTGCCTATGAGCGCTTCCGGCTCGGCGGGGGGACCACGCTGGATCCCCTGCGCGGCTACGACGACTATCAGATCGTTCCGCGCGAGAACGTCCGCGACGTGCAGGTCGCGATCGATACGGTCACGACCGGTGCCGACAGCGGCAGGGTGGTCTACAACACGTCTCGCACTCGCTATCCCGGCGGCCGCTGGATGACGGCGTGGACGATCGAGCAGCAGTTCGCGATTGCCCATCCGTTGCACGGTGTGTTGTTCTTGGACGCCGGAAATGCGTGGAACTTCGTCAAGCAGTACCGCCCGCTCGATCTGCAGTTCGGCGCCGGCGCCGGCGTGCGACTCGAGATTCCGATTCTCGGCAATGTCGGCTTCGACTACGCATACGGGTTCGACCGCGACGACGGACCGCGTTGGGTCGGACACTTCCTCCTCGGACCTGCGAGCTTCTGACGACCCCCATGGTGAGACGACTCGGCATCCGACTCGCGCTGCTCGCCGCACTGCTGCTCGTGTCCGTCGGCGTGCAACCGGCGCACGCGGCGAGCGGCGACCTGCGCGTCGGGTTCATCGACTCGGCGCGCATCTTCCGAGATTTCAAGCTCGCCCAGGAAGCGCAACAGCGCTTCGATCGTCAGATCCAGGCGTGGCAGGACGAAGCGGCCGAGAAGCAGAAGGCGGTCGAGAAGCTGCGGACCGAAGTGCGTGAGCAGTCGCCGATCCTCTCGACCGCGCGCCGTCAGGAGCGGGACGAAGCGCTGCAGAAGGCGGTGTCCGAGTACGAGGCGTTCGTTCAGGACATCTGGGGCCCGCAGGGACGCGCGGCGCAGGAGAACGAGCAGAGCACGCGCGAAATCGTGCGCCAGATTCGCGAGGTGGTTGAGAAGCTCGCGACCGATCAGGCGCTCACGCTGGTGCTCGACACCTCGAGCGGCATCATCCTGTTCGCAGATCGGTCGCTCGACCTGACGAACGCGGTGCTGGTGGAGCTGGCGACCCGCACGTCCACGTCCGCGCCGAACTAGGGAGGACACGCGCATGACGCACCGCACGCTGGCGGAGCTGGCCGCCGAACTGGGCGGCGAGGTGGTCGGCGACGGTTCGATCGAGATCCGGGACGTGGCGGGCATCAAGGAAGCAGAACCCGGCGACATCACGTTCCTCGCGAATTCTCGCTACGACGCCTACCTCGACGAGACCCGTGCCTCCGCGGTGATCTGCGTGGCCGGGACCCGTTCGGCGGGAAAGCCGCTGTTGCTGGTCGCGAATCCGTATCTCGCTTATCAGCGGCTGGTGCGGATCTTTCGCCCGCACGAGGATCAGCAGGCCAAGGGGGTGCACGTGAGCGCCGTGGTCGCCCCCGACGTGGTGCTGGGGGCCGACGTCTCGATCGGGCCGCACTGCATCGTCGACGCGGGTGCGGTGCTCGGAGCACGCGTCACGCTGATGGGCGGCTGCGTCGTCGGGCCACGCGTGACGATCGGTGACGAGACGCTCCTGTGGCCTCATGTCGTGGTGCGCGAGGATTGCCGCATCGGCGCGCGCTGCATCTTCCATCCCGGCGTCGTCATCGGCAGTGATGGATTCGGTTTCGCGCTCGACGGTGGGCGCTATCACAAGGTGCCGCAGGTCGGTAACGTGGTGATCGGCGACGATGTCGAGATCGGCGCCAATTCCACCGTCGATCGCGCCACGACCCATAGCACGATGATCGGCAACGGCACCAAGATCGACAATCTGGTCCAGATCGGGCACAACGTCGTGATCGGCGAGCACGGCATCGTCGTCGCGCAGGTCGGCATCTCCGGCAGCACGGTATTGGGTGACTACGTGACGGTCGCCGGCCAGGCGGGAATCGCCGGGCATCTCACGATCGGCAAGGGGGCGGTGGTGGCGGGCAAATCGGGGGTCACGCAATCGGTACCGGCGGGCGCGACGGTGAGCGGCTATCCGGCGATCTCTCACTCCGCCTGGAAGCGCATCGCGGCGCTGTTGCAGCGGCTGCCTCTGCTGTTCCAGCGCGCTCGCGCGCTCGAAGAACGCGTCGAGAAGCTCGAGAAACAGCAATCGCGCGAGGAGGTCTCGTGATCGGCGATCCGCAACGCACCATCGCGCGCGCGGTCTCGCTCGAAGGCGTCGGGCTCCACACCGGCGCCCATTGCACGCTCACGTTCAAGCCGGCCGAGACCGCGAGCGGGGTGCGTTTCGTGCGCACCGATCTGCCCGGACACCCGACCGTCCAGGTGCGCGCCGAGAACGCGCACTTCGATCCCGCGGCGGGTCGCCGCACGATTCTGCAGGAGCACGGGGTCCAGATTCACACCATGGAACACGTGCTCGCCGCGGCAGCGGGCATGGGGGTCGACAACCTGACGATCGAGCAGAGCGCCATGGAGAGTCCCGAGCCGGCCGACGGCAGCGCGCTGGTGTTCGCGCAGGCGCTGCAGGAAGCCGGACTCGTCGATCAGGACCGTCCGCGCCGCCACGTCAAGATCACGCGCCCGGTCGAGTGGTCGGAGGGTGACGTCACGGTGCGCGCGGTGCCGTACCGGGGATTCCGCATCACTTTCACGGTCGAATACGACCATCCGCTCATCGGGACGCAGTCGATGTGTTTCGATGTCGATCCCAAGTCCTTCCTGACCGACATCGCCCCGGCGCGAACCTTCGTGCTCGAGCGCGATCTCGAGTTGCTGCGACAGGCCGGCTGGATTCGTGGCGGCCGGCTCGAGAGTGCGATCGTGGTTGGAAGCGACAGGATCCTCAACCCGGAGCCGCTGCGCTTCCCGGACGAGTTCGTACGCCACAAGGTGCTGGACCTGCTCGGTGATCTGATGCTGCTCGGAGGGCCGGTGCAGGGGCACGTCATCGCGCATCGTTCCGGCCATCAGAGTCACGTCGCGTTCGTCAAGCGCGTGCGCGAGGTGCTGCCGCTGCCCGGCCGCCGCCCCGGAGCGGCGCCCGAGGAGTGGGACATCACCGCGATCATGGATCTGCTCCCGCACCGCTATCCATTCCTGCTCGTGGACCGCATCACGCGACTCGACGAGGGACACGGAGCCGAGGGGATCAAGAACGTCACCATCAACGAGCCGTTCTTCCAGGGTCATTTCCCGGGCCATCCGATCATGCCCGCGGTGCTGATCCTCGAGGCGATGGCACAGGTGGGCGGAATGTTGCTGTTGCACTCGGTCGAGAGTCCCGAGGGCAAGCTCATGTACTTCATGGGCATCGACAAGGCGAAGTTCCGCCGCCCGGTGACGCCGGGCGACCAGCTGCGCTTCGTGCTCACGCTGATCAAACAGAAGAAGGGCACCGCGAAGATTCGCGGCGAGGCCTTCGTGGACGGGCAGCTGGTTGCGGAGGCCGAATTGCTCGCGATGATCGTGGACCGGCGCGCCACGTGACGGTCGCCACTCAGGTTCACTCCGGGGCGTTCGTGGACCCCGCCGCGCAGCTCGGCATCGGCGTGACGGTCGGTCCCGGTGCGGTGATCGGACCCCACGTCACGATCGGCGACGGCACCACCATCGGATCGCACGCCCTGCTCGCCGGGTGGACCACGATCGGACGGGAGTGTCGCATCCATCACGGCGCGGTGCTCGGCAGCGCGCCGCAGGATCTCAAGTACAAGGGCGAGCGCTCCTACTTGGTGGTGGGAGATCAGACCGAATGCCGGGAGTACATGACCGCAAATCTCGCCACTGAACCCGAAGCGACGACCCGGATCGGCAGCCACTGCCTGCTGATGGCGTACTCGCACGTGGCGCACAATTGCCAGCTCGGCGACCATGTGATCGTCGCGAACGCCGTGCAGTTCGCGGGCTACGTGCTGATCGAGGACTGGGCGATCGTGGGTGGCGGATCGGTGGTGCATCAGTTCGTGCGCATCGGCACCCATTGCATGATCGGCGGTGGCTCACGCATCTCGCAGGACGTCGCGCCGTTCGTGAAGGTCGCCGGCAATCCGCCGCGCATGGCGGGACTGAATTCGATCGGACTCGAGCGCCGCGCAGTGAGCGCCGCGAGCATTCAGGCGCTCGAGAAGGCCTACCGGTTGCTTTTCCGGCGCGGGCTCACCGCGGCGCAGGCCGTCGCGCAGATGCGCGGTGAGCTCGGCGAAATCGCCGAGATCGAACGCCTCGCGCACTTCGTCGAAACCTCGGCGCGGGGCATCACTCGGTAGTCGGCGTCGCCGGCACGGATCGAGCGATCCACCGGTGAAGGAGGCGGCATGAAGGTGCGGGCCGGGGTGTGGGGAGTCGGAGCGTGGGGCGAGAAACACGCACGCGTCTACCACGACCTCTACGGGCGCGGCGTCGACGTGGAGCTGGTCGGAGTGTTCGACGAGCGTGCCGATCGCGCCGCCGCCGTCGCGCTCGCGCACGGCGTGCGCGCGTTCGAAACGCCGGACGCGCTGCTCGCCGGCTGCGACGCGATCTCGGTCGCGGTGCCGACGATCGCGCACCGCGCGGCGACCGAGCGTGCACTGTCGGCCGGCTGTCACGTGCTGGTCGAGAAGCCGATGGCGGTCACCGTCGTCGAGGCTGATTCGATGATCGCGACCGCCGAGCGCGCCGGTCGGTTGCTTCAGGTCGGGCAGGTCGAGCGCTTCAATCCCGCGCTGCTGGCGGCGCGTCCCCACGTGCGCGAAGCCAAGTTCATCGAGGGCCATCGACTGGCGCTGTTCCAGCCCCGCTCGCTCGACATCGACGTGGTGTCGGACCTCATGATCCATGACATCGACGCAGTGCTGCAGTTCGTGGGCTCGGCGCCCGAGCATGTCTCCGCGGTCGGGGTGGCGGTGCTGTCCCCGAACGAGGACATCGCGAACGCGCGCCTCGAGTGGGCGAATGGCTGCGTCGCGAATCTGACCGCGAGCCGTGTCTCTCAGGAGCGGCTGCGGCGCATCCGCTTCTTCACCTCCGAGACCTACGTGTCGGTCGACCTGTTCGAGAAGACCGGCGAGCTGGTGCGCGTCGATCTCGAAACGGTGCGACGCCTCATCGGGATGGCGCGCGCCGCCGGAATCGGCGGGAGTGGCGATGCGAGCGGCGTCCCGGCGGGTCCGATCGCATCGTTGCCGGGCATCACACGCTCGAGTCTCGATGTCGCCCCGGGCGAACCGCTGCGTCTCGAGCTGGAAGCGTTCGTGCGTTCGATCCGAGGTGGCGGCGAGGGGGCAGCTTCGGCATGGGCAGGGCGCGAGGCGTTGCGCGTGGCCGAAGCCGTGCGGGACTCGATGAAGCGCCGGGCCGTTCAGTGGTCGACGACTTAACGAAGCGATTTCTCATCGTCACCGGAGAGGCCTCAGGAGATCGCCATGCCGCGCGACTCGTGGAGGCGGTGAGTCGCATCGGAGCCGCGCGCTGGGAAGGAATCGCGGGCCCCGAGCTGCGGGCCTGCGGCGTGGCGGCGCTGGAGCGTGCCGAAGATCTCGCGGTGATCGGCTTCTCGGGCATCCTCGCGCGGCTGCCGCGATTGTTCGCGGCGCGCGACCGCGTGTTGCGAGCCTACGAAGCGTCGCGACCCGACGCCGTGGTGCTGGTGGACTATCCGGGCTTCAACCTGCGGCTCGGACCCGAACTCAAGGCGCGTGGCGCGAAGGTGTTCTACTACATCGCGCCGCAGGTGTGGGCCTGGCACCCGGAACGTGCGCGCGAGATGGCGCGGTGGGTGGATGCGCTCGCGGTCGTCTTCCCGTTCGAGGAGGCGATCTTCCGAAACGCCGGGGTGCGCGTGACCTACGTCGGCCACCCGCTGCTCGACGACCTGCACGCCGAAGTTTCGCCCGACGAATTGCGGCGCTCGCTCGGCATTCCCGACACCGCTCGGTTGCTCGGACTGTTGCCGGGCAGTCGGCGCCAGGAGCTGGCACGCCACCTGGCGCCGCTGCTCGAGACGGCGCGCGAGCTGCAGCGCTCGCGTGCGGACCTTCACGCGGTCGTGGCATGCGCACCCGGCATGCGGGACGATCCGGCGTTGCGAGGCGCGTCGGGTCCGCGGCTTCACGTGATCGAGGGACGGACCCACGCCATTCAGCAGGCGGCGACCGCGTGTGCGGTCGCCTCGGGCACCGCGACGCTCGAGACCGCGCTGTTCGCGACTCCGCTCGTGGTGCTCTACCGCACCGGCTGGCTCAATTACCTGCTGGCCCGGCGGCTGGTGACGATCGGGCGCATCGGACTTCCGAACATCGTCGCCGGGGAGGATGTCGTTCCCGAACTGGTGCAGGATGCCCTCACGCCGGAGCGGCTGATGGCACTGCTGGTGCCGTGGCTGGATGATCCGACTCAGCGTGCGGCGTGCGTGCAGCGGCTCGCGCGCGTGCGAGAACGTCTCGGTCACGGGGGTGCGGCGCAGGGCGCAGCACGCGTGCTATGGGAGCTGGCGTCGTGACGGAACCGGAGCGGACACGCGTGTCGCACGCGGCCCAGACCGAGGCGGAGTCGGTGCGCCACCCGTGGTGGCTCGGTCCGGCGGCGTGGCTCGGAGCTGGACTGGTGCGCGTACTCGGTGCCACGTGGCGGATCGAACGCTTCGGTGTCGTCGAACGCGAGCGCGAGCTGGCGGGCGAGTCCCGCTGCCTGTTCGCGTTCTGGCATGCGCGGCTGTTGCCGCTGGTCTACACGCATCGCGCGCGCGGCATTGCAGTGCTGGTGAGTCAGCATCGGGATGGCGAGGTGATCGCTCAGATCATCGAGCACCTTGGTTTCGAGACGGCGCGCGGCTCGAGCACGCGTGGCGGAACCCGCGGCCTGAGGGAACTGCTCCGCTGGGCGCGGCGCGGTCACCTCCTCGCGATCACCCCGGACGGTCCACGCGGTCCCGCCGAGCAGGTGAAGGAAGGGCTGGTGCATACCGCGTCCCGAACCGGACTGCCCGTGATCGTGATCGCGACCGCCGCCTCGAGCAGCTGGGTGTTCCGATCGTGGGACCGATTCCGGGTTCCGCGTCCGTTCGCGCGGGTGGTGATCGAATACAGTGAGGCGCTGGCGGTGCCGCGTGAGCTCGATGCGTCGGCGACCGAAGTGCAGCGCGTGCGCCTCGAGCGTGAGATGCAGACCGTGCAGCGCCGCGCCTCGGAACGGGCCGGCGAACGGTGAGCGCGGGCTGGCTCGCGTACCGCGGTCTCACCGCGTGTGCCGGACTCATCGAGCCGCTCGCGGGCCTCGCGCTCACGGGGGTCGAGCGGGCGCACTGGCCGGAGCGGCGCGGACGCAGTGCCGCCCCCGCGCCGATCGACGCATGGGTGCACGCGGCGTCGATGGGTGAGAGCCTCGCAGCCGCGGCACTCATCGAGGGGCTGAGTCGCGAGGCTCCGCGGGCGTCGATCGCCGTCACGACCACCACCGTGAGTGCACGCGCGCGCCTGCGATCGCGTGGATTGGAGGCGCGCCTGGCGCCGCTCGACACTCCGAACGCCACCCGCCGCAGTTTCGAAACCATGCGCCCGCGGCGGCTGTTCGTGATCGAGACCGAGTTGTGGTTTCGGTGGCTCGAGCGGGCCCGCCTGCTCGGTGTTCCCGTCGCGTTCGTGAGTGCACGGCTTTCGGAGCGTTCACTGGTGCGCTATCGCTGGCTCGGCAGCGAAGCCGCGCGGCTGGTGCACGACACCAGCTGGGTACTCGCCCAGACCCGTGAAGACGCCGAGCGCTGGCGAGTGCTGGGCGCCGATCCTGAACGCATCGCGGTGATCGGCAACTTGAAGAACGACGGACTGCCGCGTCCCGCCGCCGACCGTGAGGCCGCCAGGAGAGCACTCGGGCTTCAGGCGGACCGTCCCGTGCTCGTGCTCGGCAGCGTGCGGCCGGGTGAAGCGGGCCTGCTGGCGCAGGCGTGGAGGAAGCTCGCAACCGAGCGCACCCGCGAGTGGCAGGTGGTGGCGGTGCCCCGACACCCGAATGCCGAAGCCGGACTGCGCACCGAGGCGGGTCTCGAAGGATTGGACCCCGCGGCATGGCGCTGGGACGCGCGCCTGGGGGTGCTCTCGCAGTACTACGCGGTGGCCGACGTGGCGTTCGTGGGTGGTTCGCTGGTGCCGTTCGGGGGGCACAACCCGCTCGAAGCCGCCGCCGCCGGGGCCGCGGTGGTGTTCGGGCCTCATCACGAAACCCAGCTCGAAGCGGTGTCTGCGCTGCGGGCAGGTGAGGCGCTCGCGGAGGTGAGCGACGTCGATTCGATCGTCGCAACGATCGGGCGGCTGCTCGCGGACCCTGAATGGCGACAGGCGCTCGCCCTGCGCGCCTCGAGCGTGGCGGCGGCGGAGCGAGGTGCCGTTTCGCGAGCACTCCTGAATCTCGCACGGTGGAAGCTGTGGCCGGTTTGAGTCGCCGGTTGAGGGCGGTCGCCTCGGCGGTCTACGAGGCCGGCTGGGAGGCGCGGCGCGCGGCGTATGCGCGCGGGTGGCTCCGCCCCGAACGGGTGGCGGCGCGAGTGGTGAGCATCGGCAATCTGTCGGTCGGCGGCACCGGAAAGACCACACTGACTCTGCATCTGGCGGCTCGCGCTCGCTCACTCGGAATCGAGCACGCGATCGTGGCACGCGACTATCGCCCCGGCCCGGCCGGACTCGGGGACGAGACCCTGCTGTATCGCGCGGCGTGTGGCGAATCGCGCGTGTTCTCGGGACGCTCGAAGCGGCTGCTCGCGCATCGCGCGGCGGCGAGCGGGAATCGGCTGGTGCTGGTCGACGACGGCTTCTCGCACTGGCGGTTGAAACGAGATCTGGATGTGGTGCTGCTCGACGCGCGTGAATCGCTGGGGCGCGAGCACCTCCTGCCCGCGGGCCGATTGCGCGAGCCGTGGCGAGCCCTTCAGCGTGCGGGTGTGGTGGTCCTGACGCGCGCCCCTCGCGACCTCGATGTCGCACGGGTGGTCGAGGCGGCGCGTGCGTGGGCGCCCGCTGCGCACTTCGCCGTTGCGCGTCACGCGGCGCTCGGCATTCGACTCGGCGGCCAATCGCTGCCGAGCGGAAGACGGGTGCGTGTCCTGACCGCAACCGGCAACCCGAACGCGGTGGCCGAGACCGCACGGGAGCTGGGGTTCGAGGTCACCGCACTCTCCACGCGACCTGATCACCACTGGTTCACACCACGCGACGCTGCCGCGGAGCAGGACGCCGCCGAACGCGAAGGCGCGGTACTCTGCCTGACCGCCAAAGATGCGGTGCGGTGGCCGCTCGATCGCGAGGCGATCGGGGTGGTCGAGGTGACGTGGCAGTGGGTGAGTGGCGGCGAGCAGGCGGAGCGGCGCGTGTTCGAAGCGGAGTCGTCATGAAGGCACGCAGCACCGACATCCTGATTCTCGGCAGCGGCATCGCGGGGTTGACGCTCGCGCTGCGAGCGGCCGCGCACGCCGACGTCTTGATCATGACGAAGAAGGGTGATCGCGACTCGAACACCCAGTATGCGCAGGGCGGGATCGCCGCGGTGTTCGAGCGCGGCGACTCGTTCGCCGCACACGCCCGCGACACGCTGACATGCGGCGCCGGGCTGTGCCATTCGGACGTGGTGAGGGCAGTGGTGGAAGAGGCGCCCGATCGCGTGCGCGAGCTCGATGCGCTGGGCGTCGGATTCAACCGCACCGGGCGGGGATTCGCGCTCGGCCGCGAAGGCGGCCACTCGCGCCGCCGGATCGTTCACGCGACCGACGCGACGGGGCGGGCGATCGAACTGACCTTGCTCGATCGCGTGCGTCAGCATCCGCGTATCCAGCTGGTCGAGGGTGCGCTGGCGGTCGATCTGATTCTCGAGTCGCGCCTGCGAGGACGACATCCGGGCGGGCGAGACCAGTGCTGGGGCGCGTACGTCATGGATCGCGAGACGCTGCGCATCCATCCCGTCACCGCGCGGGCGACAGTGCTGGCGACCGGTGGATGCGGAAAGGTCTACCTCTACACCACGAACCCCGACATCGCGACCGGCGACGGCCTCGCAATGGCGTATCGCGCCGGCGTCCCGCTCGCGAATCTCGAGTTCGTGCAGTTCCATCCGACCTGTCTCTACCACCCGCTCGCCAAATCGTTCCTGCTCACGGAGGCCCTGCGAGGCGAAGGGGCGGTGCTGCGCACACTCGACGGCAAGCGCTTCATGTCGCGCTATCACCGCGATGCCGAGCTGGCGCCACGCGACACGGTGGCGCTGGCGATCGATCGCGAGATGAAGCGCCGCGGCGACTCGCACGTGCTGCTCGACATCACGCACCGCCCGGCTCGCCAGATCCGCGCGCGGTTTCCGAACATCGTCGCGGCACTCGGACGATTCGGGCTCGATCTGGCCCGCGAGCCGATCCCGGTGGTGCCTGCGGCGCACTACATGTGCGGGGGCGTCGAGGCGCGGCTCGACGGCCGCACCGCCCTGGCCGGTCTGTTCGCGATCGGCGAGGTCGCCTGCACGGGATTGCACGGCGCGAACCGGCTCGCGAGCAATTCGCTGCTCGAGGCGCTGGTCGGCGCCCATCGTGGGGCCGCTGAAGTGGTGCGGCGGGTGCGGCGGGTACCGAAGCTGCCGCGTGCCGCGGCGTGGAGCGAGCTCGGCACGCGGCCGGCGCTCGAGAGCGTGGTGTTCGATCACGGCTGGGACGCGGTGCGGCGCGTGATGTGGGATCTGGTCGGGATCGTTCGCACCGATCAGCGACTCGAGTTCGCGTCACGCACACTCGCGCTGTTGCGCGAGGAAATCGAGCGCGCCTATCGCACGCTGCGGCTGACACCGGATCTGGTCGAACTCCGCAACATCGCTCTGGTCGGCGAGCTGATCGTGCGGTGCGCACGCGGCCGCGCGGAGAGTCGCGGACTCCATCAGAACCTCGACCACCCGCGACCGGTCGCACGATTGCGCCGCGACTCTCGCGTGCGTGCGAAGGCGATCGTCGCGCCGCGGGCGTCGCAGCGGTCGCGCAGTCGCCGCAAGCGGGCGACTTGAGCCGCCCGGTCGTGCGGTCTAAGGTCGCGCCTTCGACACGCGAGGACGCATGAGTCCGTTCGACGACACCTTCTGGGACGCGGTGGAACGCATCCGCGATCACGACGACCGTTTTCGGCGCGAGGCCTATGGATTCGTACTCGCGGCGCTCAGCGCCACCGTGGTGGGTTTGCCGGAGTCGCGCCGCAACGACCCCGAACGCCGCCATTTGAGCGGACAGGAACTGGTGCAGGGCGTCGTCTCGCTGGCACGATCCGAGTTCGGCCCGCTCGCCTCGACGGTGTTCGAGGAGTGGGGCGTGCGAACGTCATCGGACATCGGCGCGATCGTCTTTCAATTGGTGGAGGAGGGGCAGTTGTTCACGCGTCCCGAGGATCGCCGTGAAGACTTCGATGCCGGCCCGGACCTGCTCGGTGCGTTGCGCGAGTCGGTGCGGCCCGCGGCGCGCGAAGCGCCGCGTGACCCGGGGCCCGGAGATCCGGCGTGAAGCTCTACCTTCGGCTGCTCGGCTATCTCGCGCCCTATCGTGCACGGCTCCTGATCGCGATGTTCTGGATGCTGATCTATGCGGTGAGTTCCACCGTGACGATCAGCATGGTGTCGCCGCTGCTGCAGGTGATGTTCGAGCGCGGTCGAACCGCCACCCGCGCGCCGATCGGGCCGCCGCCGGGTTCCGTTGAGGCCGCGAGGGTGACCGGTCCTGAGCGGGCGGGGATCGCGAGTGCGGCCGAAGGACGCGCACGCGAGTCGACGCTCGCCATCGCCGCCGAGTCGTTCGAGTTGTCGCGGATCGCACGGTGGCCGCAGATCGCGCGCGCGCGCGTCGAGCGCAGCCTGCTCGGGCTGCCGCCGCTCGCCGCGGTGAGCCGCATCTGCCTGCTGCTGCTCGTGGTGATCCTGATCAAGAACCTCGCCGACTATCTGCAGAGCTTTCTCATGGTCGCGGTCGAACAGGCTGCGCTGCGGGACCTGCGTGGCGACCTCCAGCGCCATCTGCAACGACTCTCGCTGTCCTTCTACCACGCACGGCGCACCGGCAACCTGGTGGCACGCCTCACCCACGACTTCGAGTACCTCCGCATGGCACTCGCCGCCTCGACCAGCACGCTGGTCAAGGATGCGCTCACGCTGCTCGGCGGACTCGCGATCGCGTTCTACGTCTCGGGCCATCTGGCGTTGCTGTCGCTCGTGATCCTGCCGCCGGCGGCATGGCTGATCGGCACGCTCGGACGCCAGATGCGCCGCCGCTCTACGCAGTCGCAGGAGCGGATGGGGGACCTCGCCGCGATGCTGCAGGAGGCGTTTGCAGGCGCGCGCGTCATCAAGGCGTTCGGTGGCGAAGCGCACGAGGCGCGCCGGTTCGCGCGCGCGAACGCCGACTTCAATCACGCCTACGTGCGCATGCGGAGAGTCGCGGCGGCCGCTCGGCCGTTGTCCGAGGTCGTGCTGGTCGCGGTCGCCGTCGGCATGCTGTGGCTCGGCGCACGCGAGATCTTCGTGCGCGGAACGCTCGCTCCGCATCAGTTCATGCTGTTCGTGATCGCGTTGGTGAGCACGGTATCGCCGATTCGCAGCCTCGCCGACGTGAACACGAACATTCAGCAGGGACTCTCGGCCGCGAAGCGCGTGTTCGATGTCCTCGACACCGCGCCCGACGTCACCGATCGGCCGGGGGCTCGCGCGCTGGGGCCGTTGCGGGACCGCATTCGCTTCGAGCACGTACGGTTCGCCTACGACGGCGAGAACGAAGTACTGCGCGACCTGTCGCTGGAGGTGAGACGCGGGGAGGTCGTGGCACTGGTCGGCTCGAGTGGCGCGGGCAAGAGCACGGCGATGGATCTGATCCCGCGCTTCCACGATCCGAGTGCGGGCCGGGTGACGATCGACGGCGTGGACCTGCGTGACCTGACGATGGCATCGCTGCGCGCGCAGCTGGCGGTGGTGACGCAGGAGACCTTCCTGTTCCACGATACGCTGCGCAACAACATCGCCTACGGAACGCCCGAGGCGACCGACGCGGCGATCGAGGCCGCAGCTGAGGCGGCCCATGCGCACGAGTTCATTCGTCGACTTCCGAACGGCTACGCGACCCTGGTGGGCGAGCGCGGGCTGACGCTGTCGGGCGGGGAGCGCCAGCGGATCGCGATCGCGCGTGCGATCCTGCGCAACGCGCCGCTCCTGCTGCTGGACGAGGCGACTTCGTCGCTCGACGCCGAGAGCGAGCGGCTGGTGCAGGAGGCACTCGAACGGCTGATGCAGGACCGCACGGTGCTGGTCATCGCGCACCGGCTCTCGACCGTTCAGCACGCCGATCGCATCGTGGTTCTGGAGGCCGGTCGCGTGGTCGCGAGCGGCACCCATCGCGAGTTGCTCGGCCAGGACGGGCCCTACCGTCGCCTCTACGACCTCCAGTTCGTGGCCTGACCGGTGGCGCAGCGGGCGGGCGCGATTGCCATCCCCGACGGCGGATTCCGGCGCATCGAGATCCTGCGACTCTCGTCGCTCGGCGACGTGGTGCTCGCCCTGCCCGTGGTTCACGCGCTCGCCGCAGCGTTTCCGAGTGCTCACCTGCGCTTCTGGGTGAAGGAAGAATTCGCAGACGCGGTGCGGTTCGATCCCGCCATCGCGCACGTGCGAAGCCTCGACCCGGATGCGCGGCGTATCGAGGACCTGATCTCGATGAGCGCCGAGATGGAAGCGTCCGACTTGATCGTGGATCTGCACCGCAGCGTACGGACGCGAGTGCTGACCTGGCGTCAGAAGGCTCCCATCCTGTCCGCTCCGTCCTACCGACTGAGACGCGGACGCTGGGTGCGGGCGCGCTGGTCGGGGCCCGCACCGGTCCCGTCGGCCCTCGAACGCTACGCGCAAGCGCTCGCGTCGCTCGGTGTGACTCCGACCGCATCGCCTCGGCTGGCGTGCGGGGATGCGGCGGAGCAATGGGCGGCCGACTGGATGACGCAATGGTCGCCCGCGACGGCACCGATCGTGTGTTGTCCCGCGGCTCACCACTTCACCAAGCGCTGGCCGCAGGAACACTGGATCGCGCTCGATCGTTCGCTCGCGGCACTCGGCCGGCCGCGCCTCTATCTGTCGCTGGCTCGCGAACGGCGCTCGCTCCCCGAGCTCTCGCAGCACGTCGAGTCGGCCGCCGATGCGCGCTGGTGCAGCGAGCCGCTCGCCCGCATGGCAGCGCTGGTCTCGCACGCGGCGGGAGCGGTGACCAACGACACCGGGCTCATGCACGTGGCGGCGGCGCGGGGTGCTCGGGTGGTGGCGCTGTTCGGCAGCACTTCGCCGGTGCTCGGTTTCGCGCCGGCGGGGGCCGGTCACATCGTGTTGTGCCGCAACGAACCATGCCAGCCCTGCACGCTGCACGGCCGCACGGAGTGTCCGCTGTCGCACTTCCGGTGCATGCGGGAGCTTCAGCCCGCCCAGGTCCTGACCGCGGTCGAAAAAGTGCTTTCTCCGCGCGTTCCGGAGTCGGATACTCCGTGACGCGTGGCGGGCCGGCTCTCGGCCGCCCGTCGCCTCGAGCCCGTCGTCCTCCCCGGAGACATGCGAACGCCGCTGGCTACCCGGGTTCACGGAATGCGCTTCGATTCCAACGCTCACCGAACCGGGGGACTCCAACGTGATTGCATTCGCGTGGTCTCGCGCGTCGCGCCTCGTGACGCTTCGGATTGCACCGTTCCTGCTGGTGCTCGCCGCCTCTGCTGCGCACGCTCGATCTCTGCCGCCCGGGCCGGTGCTGGGGCAGCCCGCCGCCTACGTGATCGTGACGCCGTCCTCATTCGCGTCCGAGTTCCAGCGGCTTGCTCACTGGAAAACTCGCTACGGTGTCCCCGCGGTCGTGAAGCCGCTCGAGGAAATCGTCGCCGAGTATCCTTCCGGCCGTGACGATGCGGAGCGGGTCCGGATGTTCCTCAACGACGCGTCCACGCAGTGGGGGACTCAATGGGTGCTGCTCGGCGGTGATGCGCCGTGGGTTCCGGCGCGCCAGGTGCACAGCGCGTTCCTCGGCGGACTCGACTTCGCGAGCGACCTCTACTTCGCAACCCGCGGCGGTGACTGGGACGACAATCTCAACGGGATCTTCGGCGAGGCCTACGCTTCACCGTCTGCGCCCGGTGACAGCGTCGACCTGACGCCGCGGCTGTGGCTCGGCCGCGCCCCGGTTCGCTCGGCGGCGGAGGCGCGCGCCTTCGTCGGCAAAACGCTGCTCGCCAGCTTCGAGCCGGTGGTCGCGAGACCATTCCGGGCGGTGCTCGCGGCCGAGGTGCTGTATCCATTCCCGTGGACCCCGGGGACTCCACCGGTCATCGATGGCGCGCCCTACGCCGAGTCGGTGATCCCGACGCTCACGGCGCATCCCGACATCGAGATCACCCGGCTCTATCAGAACGTTCCCGATCCGAACTGGCCGGATGCGCTACCGCTCTCGCATGACGCGGTGCTCGACGCGCTCGAAGACGGCGCGGACTTCGTCGCGGCCATCACGCATGGCACTCAGGAGTTCATCACGGTCGGACCCGACTTGATCACCGGCGACGACCTGGCGGCCACCACGAATGGTCGGGTGCTCACGCGTGGCTGGCTATGGGGCTCGCACACCGGCGACTTCACGGCCGACTGTGTGGCCGAGCGCTGGGTCCGCACCCCGACCGGCGGAGCGGTGGCGTGCATCGCACCCTCGAACTACACATTCGCATCGCCAACGCCTCAGTACCTCGGAGCCTTCATGAACGCTGCGTTCGGGCCTGCAGCACCGGCGATCGGAGTGGCACACGCCGAGGCGCTGCTCGGGTTCATTCCGTTCGCGATCTTCGATGGAGCGCATCGCCTGCACGTCATGGACCTGACGCTGTTCGGGGATCCGGGGACGCAGCTCTACGCTCCGCCGGCCGCGGCGTTCGCGGTGGAAGCTCCGGCCGCGGAACGGGGCAGTACGTCGTATGCGCTCGCGGTCACGCGTGGCGCGCTGCCGGTTCCGGGCGCGAGCGTGTGCGCGATCGTCGACGACCGAGAGTGGGTGCGGGGCTCGACCGACGTGGAGGGTCGGGTGCGACTTCCGTTCGCGTCCCCGCTCGAGCGCGCGGTGTTGTTGACGGTCGTGACTCCCGATGGGGGACGCTGGTCGGCGGACCGGCTCGCCGAAGGAACGGTCGGCGTGCCGTCCGGCGATCTCGCCGGCCCGCGCCTCGTCGCGCCGTCTCCGAACCCGGCCCGCGAGTCGATTCGATTCGCGGGACACGCGGGGACCGGAGGTGGCGCCGCTCGCCTCGAGGTCATCGACCTGGGAGGCCGACGCGTGCGAGCGCTGCCGATCACCCCGGGAGCGTTCGAGTTGCGATGGGACCTGCGCGACGCGGCGGGGCGACGGGTACCGGAGGGTGTCTACTTCGCACGTCTGATCGACGGTGCGAAAACGACCGCGCTCGCGACCCGGCGGCTGATCGTCTTGCGCTGAGCCGATGAGGCGTCGCCGCGTCCGTTCCGTGCGGCGTGCGGTGGTGCGGCGGTCCGCGCGGTTGAGGGGGCTCGCCGCGCCGTCCTATACTCCCGGCCCTTTCACTCCGCTGGCGCGCCCGGGCTGGCCGTTCGCGCGTCGCGAAGTTCTGCGATCGCCCATCAGGAGAACCGCGTGACCGGCACCCCGGACAAGAAGACCTACGTCGAGGAGCTCACCGACCAGGGCGACGATTTCTCGCGCTGGTACAACGAGGTGGTGCGCAAGGCGCAGCTCGCCGACTACACGCCGGTGCGCGGTTCGATGGTGATCCGTCCCTACGGCTACGCGTTGTGGGAGAACATGCAGCAGCGGCTCGATCGCCGCATCAAGGCGACCGGCCATCAGAACGCGTACTTCCCGCTGCTGATTCCGGAGTCGCTGCTGCAGCTCGAGGCCGATCACGTGGACGGTTTCGCGCCGCAAGTCGCGTGGGTCACGCACGGCGGCAACGACAAGCTCGAGGAGCGCTACTGCATCCGGCCGACCAGCGAAGCGATCATCTGCCACATGTATTCGCGCTGGATCGAGTCGTACCGCGACCTGCCGGTGCTCATCAATCAGTGGGCCAACGTGATGCGGTGGGAGAAGGTCACGCGCCTGTTCCTGCGCACCGCCGAGTTCCTGTGGCAGGAAGGGCACACGGCGCACGCCACCGAGACCGAGGCGATGGAAGAGGTGCTGCGGATGCTCGAGGTGTATCGCGACTTCGTCGAGAACGACCTCGCGATGCCGGTGTGGCCGGGCCGTAAGAGCGACGCCGAGAAGTTCGCGGGTGCCTCGGCGACCTTCTCGATCGAGGCCCTGATGCGAGACGGCAAGGCGCTGCAGGCCGGCACCTCGCACTTTCTCGGACAGCACTTCGCAAAGGTGTTCGACATCACGTTCCAGGACGAACACGGCAAGCGCCAGCACGTTTATCAAACGTCGTGGGGCGTTTCGACGCGACTGATCGGTGGGCTCGTGATGACGCACGGCGATGATCAGGGGCTTCGGATGCCGCCGCGTGTGGCGCCGATCCAGGCGGTCGTGATCCCGATCTGGCGCAAGGACGAGGACCGCGTGTCGGTGATGGAGTTCATCGACCGCGTGAAGGAAGCGCTGGGAGAGAGCGTTCGGCTGCACGTCGACGCGCGCGATCAATACACGCCGGGCTGGAAGTACAACGAGTACGAACTGCGCGGGGTTCCGGTGCGGCTCGAGGTCGGCCCGAAAGACGTCGCGAACCGCGCCGTCATGTCGGTGCGGCGCGATTCACGCGCCAAGGAAAGCATTCCGCTCGCCGAACTGGCGCAACGCTTGCCGGTGCTGCTCGACCAGATTCAGAACGGCATGTTCGAGGCCGCGCTCAAGTTTCGGGACGAGAACACCGCGTTCTGCCCGACGCTCGAGGCGCTCGAGGCGCACTTCGCTTCGAAACGCGGATACGCCGCGGTGCCGTGGGACGGCGACGCGCGCTTCGAAGCCGAAGTGAAGGCGCGAACCATGGCCACGATGCGCTGCATGCCGCTCGATCAGTCGCGCTTCGCGAGCGAAGCGGGTGGGCGGCCGTGGGCGCTGTTCGCCCGCTCCTACTGATCCGATGAGCCGCGGCGGCGCGGCGCCGAGGCGCGTGCTGATCCGGCTGCCGAACTGGCTGGGAGATGCGCTCATGGCGCGACCGGCGCTCGCGGCACTCGCCGCAGCACTGCCGGCCGCCCACCGCCATGTGGTCGGTCCGGGTGCGCTCCTCGAGCTGCTGCGCGGCGAGGGTGTCTGGCAGTCCGATGCGGCGCTCGGGGACCCCGAGTCGGGACCGGCACGTGTGCGGGAGATGGGTCCGTGGGACGCCGCGATCGTGTTTCCGCCGTCGTTTTCGAGCGCGTGGTGGGCACTGCGCTGCGGCGCACGTCGTCGCGTGGGGTTTCGCGGCGATGCGCGAGCCTGGCTCCTGACCGAGGCGCTCCGCCGGCGTGCGCGCGGTGACCTGCACTTGAGTCGCGAATATCTCCAACTGGTCGCGAGCCTCGGCGCACCCGCCGTCGCGCTGCCGCCTCTGACCGTCGTTCCTCAGTGGGCGGCAGCGGCGCACGCGAGGGTGGGCGATGCCCGTGTGGCGATCGTGGCCCCCGGAGCGATCTACGGACCCGCCAAGTGCTGGCCGCCCGAGTCTTTCGCCGAGGTGGGCCGCGCACTGACGGCTCGTGCGCTCACCGTGCTGGTGTGCGGAACGGCCGCGGAAGCCGATCGCTGCGCACAGGTCGCAGCCGCGATCCCCGGCGCGATCGATCTGGCCGGGCGTACCGGGCTCGGCGAGCTGACGGCCCTGTGCGCGCGCGCGTACGCCGTGGTCTGCAACGACTCGGGTCTCGGACATCTCGCCGCAGCGACCGGAGCGCTCACGATCTCGGTGTTCGGCTCGACCAGCAGCGCGTGGACGGCGCCGCTGGGCCCGCGCGCCCATGTGGTGCAGCGAGCG
>JABFRW010000081.1 GCA_013140805.1 Candidatus Eisenbacteria bacterium | reverse complement strand
CCGGTCATCCGCTGGGAACGCTCGAGTCTCGCCGAGCTCGGCGCCGAGTTCGCGCGCTGGGAGATCGCGACCGTGGCGGCGTCGCAGGTGCTCGGCGTCGATCCGTTCGACGAGCCCAACGTCTCCGAGGCGAAGCAGGCGACCGCAACCGTGCTCGACGGATTCCTCGGCACCGGAACGCTCGCGGCGCCCGCGGTGGTCGCGACCGCCGGCGACGTGAGTGCGGCCGCTCCGGCGGAGGTGCTGGCCGCACTTGCCGCGCACGGCGTCGCGGTGTCGGATCCGTTCGCGATCGCGGCCGGACTCGCGACGCTGGTCGGATCCGGCGACTACGTCGCGATCCTCGCCTACCTGGCCCGCACCGACCCGCGTCACGCGGCGCTCGAGCGCCTGCGTCACGCGCTGCGCGATCGCACGCGCGCCGCGACAACGCTCGGCTACGGTCCGCGCTTCCTGCATTCGACCGGCCAGCTCCACAAGGGCGGCCCTTCGACCGGCGTCTTCCTGCAGCTCGCGAGCCTCGAGCCCGCGCTCGAGATCCCCGGAGAGCGCTACGGATTTCGCGAGCTGCAGATCGCTCAGGCGGCCGGCGACTACCAGGTCCTGGAGCGGCGCGGCCGACGCGTGGTGCGGCTCAATCTGGGAAGCGATCCGGACGGCGCACTCGAGATGCTGGTACGTGCGGTGAGCGCCGGCTCCGCCGGGGTGGCGCGATGAAGCTTCGAACGATCGCGTTCGCGCTGCTGCTGCCCGCCCTGTTGGCGGTGATCCCGCTGCCGATGCTCGCGGCGGCACCCACCACCGGCAAGGGCACGACCGCGCGTCCATCGGGAGGCACGAGCGCGCGGCGGACCAGGCCTGCGTCCGGCGGCGCGGCCGTGCATGCCAAGGCCATGGGTCTGCTGCGCGCCGCGGCATCGCGATGGTCGGCAGATCGGACCTATCGGGTGCATGGGGTCTATCGCCAGGCGGCGCAGCTCGGCGCGCAGTCCCAATCTGCCTCCGCGACGTTCGAGCTCGCCGGCGCACCGGGCGGGCGCTCGCGCGAGGAGATCTACGAGAACGGTACGGAGTCGCTCACGCTCTCGGATGGGAACTACACCTCCAGCTTCATCGGCTCGTTCGGCCAGTACACTCGCCACCGCGGGGTGACACCAGCGCTCGATAGCCTCGGCCGCATGCACCGAGGCGATGCGACTCCGGGCGTTCGCTCGCTCGCCCTGGGCCCGGCGGCTGGAGCACTGGACGGACTCGAGAGCGTCCGGCTCCTGCGCGCCGACACCGTTCACACCGAGGCCGGGGTGCAGCACTGTGACGTGCTGCTCGCGAGCTACGCCCCCGCGAAGGGCGACACCGCCAAAGTGAAGCGTGAGGTGTGGGTGTCCCGCGCCGACAGCGTGATCGTTCGCCACGGCCTGCGTACCGAGCGCGCGATGGGCGATCGGACGCTGATCGAGGAACGCTACGTCACGTTCGATCGCGTTCAGCTCGGGGCATCACTCCTGGACAGCCTGTTCGCCTTCACGCCGCCGGCCGGCGCACGTGAGGTGCTCGCGTTCGAACGCCCCGGATCCAATCGACTCGATCTCACCGGGCAATCGGCACCCGGCTTCGAACTCGCCGACGTCGACGGAGCGCTTCACAAGCTCGAGGAACACCGGGGCTCGGTCGTGCTGCTCGACTTCTGGGCGACCTGGTGCGGGCCGTGCCGCATGACCATGCCGGCGCTCGACCGACTGACGCGCGAGTTCAAAGGGCGCGGCCTGGTCGTCTATTCGGTGAATCTGCGCGAGCGAGGCGACGTCGCCGCCAACTTCATGACCCAGCGCGGTTTCTCGATGACGACGCTGCTCGATCGCGATGGCGCGGTCGCGTCGCTCTATGGCGCCACGGCGATTCCGTCATTCGTCATCGTTGGCACCGACGGCGTGATCAAGGCGCACCTGGTGGGAGCACACGCCGAAGGCACCATGCGCGCCGCCCTCGCTCGCGCCGGCCTGGAGTAGTCGCTCCGAGACCGAAGAGGCTCGAACGCTCGCGGCGCCGACTCGCCGTGGCGACCAGGCGCGCGGCGCGACCAGGCGCGCGGCGACTAAGCGCGCGGCGAGAGGCTGTTCGCGTACAGCGCCGGGTCCACATTGCCGCCCGAAAGCATGATGCCGACGCGGCGCCCGCGTGTCTCGATCTTCCCCGAGCGCACCGCCGCGAGCGCCAGCGCGCCGGTCGGCTCGATCACCAGCTTGAGCCGCTCGAAGGCGAAGCGCATCGCCTCGAGCAACGCTTCGTCGGGCACGCTGATCAGGTCCTGCGCATGACGGCGCAGCAGATCGAATGTGCGCACTCCGAGGCTCGGCGTGCGCGCGCCGTCCGCGATTGTTTCGCCGCACACCTGCCGCACGCGCGTCCCGCTTCGAAACGACTGGACGCCGTCATTGCCGGCATCCGGTTCGACCCCGATCACGCGCCCGCCGGGCGAGTGCGCGAGCATCGCGAGCACGCAGCCGGACGCCAGGCCCCCGCCGCCGACTGGAACGACGAGCAGATCCAGCGGGCCCGACTCCTCGATCAGCTCGATCGCCGCCGTGCCCTGACCGGTCACCACGTGCGGATGATCGAACGGAGGGATCAGCGCGAGGTCGCGTTCGCGCGCGAGCCGCTCGGCCAGCCCGTCTCGGTCTTCGCCGACCTGGTCGTAGAACACCACTCTGGCGC
Organism: Candidatus Eisenbacteria bacterium; assembly: GCA_013140805.1. Taxonomy (NCBI): domain Bacteria; phylum Candidatus Eiseniibacteriota; species Candidatus Eiseniibacteriota bacterium. The sequence continues at coordinate 4,954 of JABFRW010000081.1, read as the reverse complement.
CATAGCCGCGCGTCGCTTCGAGCTTCACGCTCGGCGCCCAGCTGGGCATCACGATCGTGCACGGCACCCCGAAGCGCTGCGCCACCAGCGCGACCGCCTGCGCATGGTTGCCGGAGCTGAACGCGATCACGCCGCGTGAGCGCGTCGCTTCGTCGAGCCGAGAGATCGTGTGGTGCGCGCCGCGGAACTTGAACGCCCCGCCGCGTTGCAGATTTTCGCACTTGAGGAACACCCGCGCGCCGGTCGAGGCATCGAGCGTGCGCGAGGTGACGACCGGCGTGCGATGCGCGACGCCCGCGAGCCGTTCGCGCGCCTCCGCGAGCAGCACGAGCAGCGCCGCGTCGTCCGCCGAGCCGCTCAACCGCCGGCCCCGCCGCCCATCTCGAGTCCCGGCTCGGTCTGACGGCGCGGGTCGAGTGCGTGCGTGATCTCGTCCTTCGTCAGTGTGGTCATCTCGCCGGCGAGTTCACGGACCGGGCGGCGCTCCTTGAACGAACGCTTGGCGATCTCGGCCGCACGGTCGTAGCCGATCAGCGGGTTCAGTGCCGTCGCCATACTCGGCGAGATCTCGATGTAACCGGCGCAGGTTTCGACATTCGCGACCATGTCGCGAACCGCCTTCTCGGCCAGCACGTCGCACGAACGTGCCAGCAGTTCGACGCTCTCGAGCAGATTGCGCGCCATCATCGGCAGCATCGTGTTGAGATCGAGCTGCCCCCACTGGGCCCCGACCGTGCACGCGACGTGATTGCCCATGACCTGGGCGCCGACCATGATCACGGCCTCGCAGATCACCGGGTTCACCTTGCCCGGCATGATGCTCGAGCCGGGTTGGACGGCAGGCAGCGTGATCTCGGAGATCCCGCAGCGCGGCCCGCTGTTCATGAGCCGGATGTCGTTCGCAATCTTCATGAGGCTCGCAGCCACGCTGTTCAGTGCGCCACTCGCCCACGCGGCGCCGTCCTGGGCGCCCTGGGCCTCGAAGTGGTTGCGCGCCTCCTCGAACTCGGTACCGGCCATGCGCGACAGTTCGCGCGCCATCCGCCAGCCGAACTCGCGATGCGTGTTGATGCCGGTCCCGACCGCGGTCCCGCCGATCGCGAGTTCGCGCAGATCGGGAAGCGTCGCCCGCACCCGCACGATGCCATGCTCGATCTGAGACGCGTAGCCCGAGAACTCCTGGCCGAGCCGGATCGGTGTGGCATCCATCAGGTGAGTCCGCCCGGTCTTGAGGACGCCGTCCCACGCGCGGGCCTTCTCGTCGAGGGCCACGCGCAGGCGCTCGAGCGCCGGCAGCAGCTCGCGCTCGATGGCGCGAACCGCGGAGACGTGGAGCGCGGTCGGAATCACGTCGTTGCTCGATTGTCCGAAGTTCACGTGATCGTTGGGGTGGATCTCGAGCCCCGAGGTGCGCGAAGCGAGGTGCGCGATCACCTCGTTCGCATTCATGTTGGTGCTGGTTCCGCTCCCGGTCTGGAACACGTCGATCGGGAACTCGGAAGTCCAGCGCCCCTCGGCGACCTCGAGCGCAGTGGCCTCGATCGCGGCGGCGAGTGACGGAGCCAGCAGGCCGAGCTCGGCGTTGACGCGCGCCGCCGCTGCCTTGATCAGCCCGAGTGCGCGAATGAACTCGCCCGGCAGCGGCTGGCCCGAGATCGGAAAGTTCTCGACCGCGCGCTGGGTCTGCGGTCCCCACAGAGCCGCGGCCGGGACCTTCATCTCGCCGAGACTGTCCTTCTCGATTCGAAACTTCGGAGTTTCGGATGACATGGAAGTGCGATCCTCGGGTTCAGAGTGCTTCGATTTCGAAACGGCTGGTGATCGAAAGCCCGGCCGTCGCGAGCATCGCGTGGACCGTGCAGTACTTGGTGGCGCTCAACTCGATCGCGTGCGCGATCGCGGCTGCATCCAGATCGCGGCCGCGGAAACGGTGAACGACCTCGAGGCTCGTGAAGATCCGCGGATGCTCGTCGCGACGCTCGCCTTCGACGTGCAGTTCGTAGCTCACCACGTCCTGACGTTTCTTTCGCATCACGCTGATCACGTCCATGCCAGTGCAGCCGCCGAGTGCCGCGATCAGCGCCTCGACCGGCGTTGCATGCGTGTGGCCGGCACCACTCTCCATGACGAAGCGACCGCCGCTCCCGCCGGTCGCGGTGAACAGCAAGCCGGTCGGTCCGGCCGGATCCCAGCGGACGTCGGCGTGGTTGCGGGTCGGCATCTCGGACTCCCTTCGATCGATACTCAGGACGCGCGCGTGCGTGCCGCAGACTGGCGCGCGGGCGCATCGGAGTCGAGTGACAGATTCAGTTCCTCATCGCTCAGGATCTGGCTGCGGCTCATGATCTGAGAGGTATCGTGTTCGAATACAAAATGCATGAGGTGGTCGAGCCCGACCTCAATCTGCTTGCGAAATCCCACCATCTTGATCAGGTAGGCGCCGGCCCACGCGAGCCACGCCAGCCGACCGGACAGCGGCACTCCGAACAGCTCGAGCACCGAGCTGTGCTTGCCGAGCGAGATGATGTAGCCCTTGTCTCGAAAATCGAAGGGTCCGAGCTCGCGGCCCTCGGCCTCGGCCACCAGTCGCTTGCCCACGTGCGTCCCCATCGCGACCGCGGTCTGAGACAGCGCGGGTTGAAAGCTGCCGTCGACTCGCGGCGACGCGGCACAATCGCCCAGCACGTAGACGTGGGGGTCCGGCGTGCCGTCGTGGCGCACCGCGCGCAGCTGCTCGTCCACGAGCACCCGACCGTCCTTCGCCTTCTGATAGGGCAGCGCGGCGACGAAATCGGGCGGGCGAACGCCCGCCGTCCACAGGATTGTGAATGCCTCGAGGACCTCGCCGTTGGTGAGCACCACCGCGTGCGGCTCGACTCGCTGCACCCGCGCATCGAGGCGCAGCCGCACGCCACGCTTCACGAGGTGACGCGTCACATAGCGTGAGTGCTCGGGACGTGCGGCCCGCACCAGGCGGTCGCCGCCCTCGACCAGCGTGACCGAAACCTGCGAGCGCAGCAGGTTCGGATAGCGCGGCAACAGCGTTTCGGTCGCCATCTCGGTCAGTTCAGCCGCGACTTCGACGCCGGTGACGCCGCCGCCGATCACCAGGATCGAGAGCAACCGCGTCCGTTGCGAGACGGTCTCAGCCTGCTCGGCCATCTCGAACAGCTCGACCACGCGGGCACGCAGCGTCATCGCGTCGAACAGCGTCTTGAACGGAAGCGTGTTCGCACCCACGCCCGGAATGCCGTAGTCGTTCGAAACACTTCCGGGCGCCAGGACCAGTGCGTCGAACGGCAGTTCGAGGTCGTTGTGCAAGTGAAGCGTGCGACGCTCGAGATCGATCGAGGTGACCTTGTTCTTGTAGAAGCGCACGTGGCGATGCCGGGCCATCTCGCGCAGCGGATAGACGATGTGGCGCGTCTCGACCGCCCCGACCGCGACCGCCGGCAGCAGCGGATTGAACTGGAAGAAGTTCTCCTTGTCGACCAGAACGGTATCCCAGTACTCGCGCGCGGCACGCGAACGACTGATCGCGCGCGCCACGTCGAGTCCCGCGAAGCCACCCCCCACGATCACCAGCCGACGACCCGCCATGTGCGGCACGATAGCATGGCCCTTCCCGGCCCCGCTCGCGCGCGCGAGGCCGAACCGCGCACCCTCTGCTAGCGTGGCGCGATGTGCGAACTCTCGGTACTCGTGCCGGTGCGCGACGCGCGCGCGTGGCTGCCGGCTTCACTTCGGTCGCTGTGGCGTCAGAGCTTCCGCGACTTCGAAGTGGTCGCGGTCGACGACGGTTCGCGCGACGGCAGCGCGGAATGGCTCGATCGCGAAGCCGGGCGCGAAACGCGGCTACGGGTCATTCATACTCCGGCGCGTGGCCTGCCCACCGCACTCGCAACCGCATTCGCCGCCGCGCGAGCCGATGTCATCGCGCGGCACGATGCCGACGACGTCTCGCATCGCGAGCGCTTCACACTCCAGCGCGCGGCCTTCCGAGCCGATCCGGCGCTGGACGTGCTGGGAACCCGCCTGCGCCTGTTTCCCGATTCTCAGGTTGGCGCCGGCATGCGCCGGTGGCGGAGCTGGCACGATGCCCTGCTGACCCACGAAGCAATGGAACGCGAAGCCTTGATCGATAGTCCGCTCGCCCACGGCACGCTCATGGCACGCCGGGCGGCACTCGAACGCGCGGGCGGCTGGATCGAACGGGGCTGGGCGGAAGACGTGGACCTGTGGCTGCGGCTGTTCCGCGACGGAGCGCGCTTCGCAAAGCTTCCGCGCGTGCTGTACGGGTGGCGACGGCACGCCGCGAGCGCCACACACCGCGATCCTCGCTACCGCCCGGCGGCCTACCGGGCACTGCGGCTCGCGGCGCTGCGTTCCGGGTTTCTCGCGCACCGACGCGACGTCATGCTGGTCGCGGTCGGCGCGACGCTCGAACACTGGCGCCGCTCGCTCGAGGAGGACGGGTGTCGAGTCTCGACTCGGTCGTTCGGCCGACCGAGCGCTGCCGCGCTCGCGACGCTCTCTCCCCCATTGGTGCTCGCCTTCGGCGCGCGACCGGCTCGCGAACGCTGGCGGGCGGCGCTCGTGAAACACGGATGGAACGAGCTATCGCAATTCATATTTACCGGATAGAAGTTAGGCGTTCAGCCTTTGACACGCGCCGAGTCGCGATTGGATTGACTGACACCAATTGCAAGACTACGCTGCCGCGGTCACACATCCCCCCGATCTCAGTGGAGGCCTCATGGCAGCGCGCAAAAAGCGGACACGCTACTCGGAAGCCGAGCGCAAGAAAATTCTCGAGGCGGCCGCCAGCGGCGGTCTCACTGCCGAAGCGGTGAAGAAGCAGTTCGGCGTCACGCCGGTCACGTACTACTCGTGGCGCAAGAAGTACGGCGTCGGTCGCAAGCGCCGCGGACGCCGTACTTCTTGCGCCACGAGT
>JABFRW010000080.1 GCA_013140805.1 Candidatus Eisenbacteria bacterium | reverse complement strand
GGCGTCGCGAGGGGCGAGACGCCGGCGCGGTGAGATCGCTAGTCGAGGGCTCGCGCCACGGACGCGACCTCTCGGCGATGGGCCGCGACTACGCGCGCGACGTCACGTGGTGTGCCACGCTCGACTCCATGAGTGCGGCGTTCGAGGTGTGAGCCGCCCCGGTTACTCGCGGTGCGCGCGCACCATCATCACCAGGCCGACGCTTCCGAACGCCAGATCGCCGAGCCACGCCGCCAATTGCGGTGGCAGCACGCCGCTGTGTCCGAACGCCTGACCGGCGCGCATGAAGGCGTAGAACACGAATGCGATCGCGATCGAGAGTCCGAATCCGAGTGCCGCGCTCTGGAGACGCAGGCGGGTCGCGAGCGGCGCTCCGATCAGCACCACGATGAAATTGACCAGTGGTAGCGCGAGCTTCGCGTGCAGGTCGACCAGGTAGTTCGCAACCCGTGCGCCACTCGAACGCAGGCGGGTGATGTAGTCGCGCAGCTCGAACACGTTCATCTCGTCGGGCTCGCGCGTCTCGCGCGCGAAGTCCTCCGGACGCTCGAGAATGCCGGTGACGGCGAGGCGCGCGAACGGCTCGGCCTTCTCGACGGTGCCCGAGAACGTGCGCACGAAACCGCTCGTGAACTCCCAGCGTCCACCCTGCCAGGTGGCCTCGGCGGCGTCGATGCGGCGCACCAGATTCCCGGCACGGAACTCCTGCATCGTGACCTCGTGCATGCGCCGTTCGGGGATCACGTAGAGCCGGATGTAGAAGATGCGTCCGCGCTGTCCCAGGTAGGTGACGTCGGCGCGCTCCGACTGGGGGGGGCGCTGGATATGGCGGATCCGCTCGCGGTAGATGCGATCGCGTTCGCGGTTCGCGTGCGGCACCACCGCCTCGTTGAACACGAACGCCGCCACCGTCGCGAGCGCGGCCAGTCCCAGCACCGGCGACAGGATGCGCAAAAGCGAGATGCCGTTCGACCGCATCGCGGTCAGCTCGCCGAATTTGTTGAGCTGACCCATGGAGAGAAAGGTCGCGAGCAACAGTGCGATCGGCATCACCAGCACCGACCACTCCGGCACCCGATACGCGTAGAAGCGCAGGATCAGCGCGATCGGCGCACGATTGTCGAGGAACACGTCGATCTTTTCGAACACATCGACGATCACGAACAACGTGCAGATACCGAACAGCCCGAGCACCACGTAGATCGAGAACTCGCGCAGGATGTAGCGGTCGAGGATTCTCATGCGAGCGCCGGCCGCGCGGCGGGGGACGACCTGGTGCGGCGGTGCCACGGCAGCCGGACCTCGCACGCCGCAAGCGTCCAGCGCAGGCCCAGCAGGCCGAGGATCGCATTCGGCAGCCACATCGCGAGCCACGGCGTGATCCACAACCGGTTCGCGAGCTCCTCGCCGCCGATCAGGCACAGCCAGTAGAACAGGAAGAACACCACCGAGAGGAACGCCACCGCCGGGCCGGTGCGTCGCACCCGCATCCCGATCGGAGCGCCGATCAGGACGAACACCACGCACGCGAACGGCAGCGCCAGCTTCTTGTGGAACTCGACCGACAGGTTCGCGATGCGCTTCAAGTGGGCGCCGCGCTCGACCTGCCACAGATCGAGCTCGCCGCGCAGGTCGGGACGGTCTTTCGTCAGGCGTCGGGTCGGATCGGCTCCGAACATCACGCGGGCGAACAGCGAGCCCACGCCGGGCCCGGCACGGGACTGCGACTGATCGAATGCGCGCAGCAGCGGGCTCGAGGCTCCGAGCGCCTCGAGTCGATGGCGCCGGTTCGCGGTCGCCTCGCGCAGCTGGCGAGCCGTGGTGTCGCGCTGGGCGAGCAGCATGAAGGCGTTCATCTCGCGATTGCCCCGTACTTCCCGAACCGAACGCTCGAGCAGCCCGCCGGCGCCCATGATGTTGATGACGTGGCGCTTGAAGCGGAGCCGTCGGTAGCGGCTCGCGTCGCCGGCCTCCGAGGGAACGTCGTGGATCTCGCCGTCCTCGAGCTCGAGCATCACGGTCGCGCCGTCGGGCGTGTACGAAAGCCGACCCTTCTCGGCCAGGATGGTCTTGGGCGGAGTGCCCGGCTCACGCTGATAGATGATCACCCCGCGCAGCTCATTGGTGCGACCGTTGACCGAACGCACCAGCAGGTCGTATCCCGGGAAGTCGCGAATGAATACGCCTTCCTGGAGCCGTACGGTCGGGCGCATGCGAAAGATGTCGAGCATCAGCGTCGCGAACGAATGGTTGGTCTCCGGCAACACGAAGTGATTGAAGCCCACCAGCGTCATCGCGAGCACGGCGGAGGCGATCAGCGGTCCGATCATCACGCTGAACAGATGGACGCCGCTCGCCCGCAGTGCCGTGATCTCGTTGTCCTGCGACAGGCGTCCGAACGTCATGAGTGCCGAGACCAGCACCGCGCACGGCACCGACAGGGCGATCACGAATCCGAGGGACAGCAGGAACAGCTCGACCACGGTGACGACCGGAACCCCACGGTTCACGATCAGGTCGAGATGGTCGAATACGGTGTCCATCACCAGAATGAAGGTGATGACGCCGAAGCCGAGAAGGAACGGAACCAGGTGCAGTCGGAGGATGTAACTACGAAGGAGCCGCACGGGGGGGCAGCCTACTCCATCGAGCCTCGACCGGCGACCGCTTTCCGGCTGTAAGGGCTTTGACCGTCAAGGCTTGGACTGTTACGGTCGCGCGCGCGCTCCCCTCCGGGGAGCGCTTTCGGCATTTACCACCGGGATGCATACGCTCATCGCCCTTCCGCTTTCCGCGCTGTTGCTGGCCGCTCCGGGCATTCCTGCGCTCGGGTGGCTCAAAGCACTCAGGCCCAAAGCGGCCGTCCCGGCCGACACGATCCCACCGCCATTTCGCCCCGCGAGCGTGTTCGTGCTCGAGAGCCGGTTCCTGAGGGCGGCGCTGCCCGCGATCGGCCCCCGCCCGGTCGCCCTCTCGATCGCGAACGACCCGCGCCGCGTCAAGGTCGACTTCGACGCCACCGCCGGCCGGGTGCGCTACTCGATCGAGAGTTCGGGAGTTCCGCTCGGCTCGACCGCGCGCCCGACCACCGCGGCGTTCGCCGCGGACCTGCGCGCGCGCACCTTCGAGAAGTTGTGGCGTGAGCGTGCGATCGAAGCGGTGCTGTCCTCGACGCCGGCCGCGAGCGGGGTGGTCGGGGGGTCCCGCAGCGGATTCTCGCTGCCGCTGCCCGACGTGTTGCCGCGCCCGGTGCGGGCGCTGCTCGGATCCGGAAGCCCTGCGATCAACGTGTTCGGCTCGGCGAACCTGTCGATCTCGGGGCAGAGCAACTGGACGAATCAGCAGACCGGACTGCTCGGCCAGCGTCGCTCGCTGTTTCCGACCCTGAACGTTCAGCAGGATCTCAACATCCAGGTCGAAGGTCAGCTGTCGGACCGCGTCAAGGTCAACTTGCTGCAGAACTCCGCGTTCCAGATTCCGCTTCAGAACAAGATCGCGATCAACTACAAGGGCGACGAGGACGATCTGGTCCAGAGCCTCGATCTCGGCAATACGAACCTCACCCTGCCGGGCACCCAGTTCGTCTCGTACAGCGGCCGGAACGAAGGACTGTTCGGCGCCAAGCTCGCGACCCGCATGGGGCCGTTCGACGTCACGGTGCTGACCAGCAAGCAGGAGGGGCGCAGCGAGCGCGCGAGCTACGCGGGCGGCTCGAATCAGCAGAGCCCTTCGATCGCGGATCTCGACTACGAGAAGGGCACTTACTTCTTCCTCTACGATCCGAACCTCGAGCCGTGGAAGTTCATCGACCCGCCGAGCATCCAGCTGTTCCTCGACGAGGGGTCGTATCTGAACACCGCCGGTCTGGTGCGGGCGCGGGCCTACATCGATCCGACGCTTGCCGTCACGCCGTCCGACAGCGCGAACATGGTGCGCGGCAACTTTCGGCCGCTGCGACCGGGGGCGGGCGGTGAATACGAAGTGATTCCGGATCTCTACGGCGATCGCTTCCTGATCATCAAGCTGCGCAGCCGCGTGACCGGCGACGGACAGATGCTCGCGGCCTCCTATCGGTACCAGGGCGACGTGAACGGCGTGCGCACCGGTCCGATGATCGCGGTCGGCGGCGATTCGATCCCCGAGATCGACGGAACGCAATCGTTGCGACTCAAGCTGCTGCGCTCGAAATCGGACTCGCTTCGGGTGGTGAGCAACACCGAGCTGTTCGATCGCACCAGTCCGTTCGTGGTGCTGCGCGATCTCGAACTCAAGAACATCTACTCGCTCGGCGGCCAGGGCATCGACCTGAAGACCTTCGAGATGTCGATCGAGCGCGGTGACGACGATCCGCCCGAAGTCACCTACCTGTCGGGCGGCCAGGTGCTTCCGTACCTCGAGCTGCTCGGGCTCGACAACTACGACGAGACGAGCGTGGTGACCTCGGGCCGCTTCGGGCACGACGGCCGGGTCGACGTCACGACCGCACCGATTCAGGCCACGCGACCGCTGGTCGACATCACGAGCGGCTTGCTCTACTTCAAGGACCTGCGGCCGTTCGCGCCGCGGCTGACCGACGCGGACGGGGCGGGACCCTTCGACCGCGCGGTTTCGCGCCTGCTGTCGCGTCGCGATTCGCTGGTCGGCCCGGAGGATCAGCCGAACGGCGCCAACCGGTCGATCTACGACAAGCGCATCGTCAATCGCGAGAACGATCGCCGCTACTGGCTGAACTTCAAGTTCACGGCCTCCCGCGCCAGCAGCGAGATCGTACTGGGCCGCTCGAACATTCTCGAGAGCTCGGAGGCGGTGCGCGTGAATGGTCAGACGTGGCGACGCGACGTCGACTATCGCATCGACTACGACCTCGGGCGCATCACGCTGATCCGCAGCCTCGGGCCCTCCGACCAGCTCAACATCGACTACGCCTACGCGCCGCTGTTCGCACAGGCTGGTCGAACGCTGGTCGGCAGCGCGTTCTCGTGGGAGGGGCGTGACAAGCGCGTCGGCGGGGCGCTCATGTACGAAAGCAAGGGGGCGCAGGACCTGAGGCCGCGCCTCGGCGAGGAACCGAGCCGCACCATCATCGGCGACCTGAACACCGAGTGGCGATTTCGCCCCGACTGGGTGACGCGTCTGGTCGACGGCCTGCCCGGGGTGCGCACCACGGCGCCCTCGGAGTTCTACTTCAACGCCGAGATGGGCGCGTCGTTTCCGAATCCGAACACCCGCAACGAGGTCTACATCGACGACATGGAGGGCGCTCGCGACGCGGTCACGCTCTCGATGAGTCCCGAACGATGGCAATGGTCGAGCGTTCCTCTGCGCGTGGGAACCCAACGCGTCGATGCGCCGGGCGTCGAGCGCCCGCGCGTCAACGCCGAGGTGCACTGGTTCACGCCGCTGACCTCGATTCTGGAGCGCGATCTGCGTCCCTACCTGCTCGACCAGCAGGGGGCGAGCAACAATCACCCTGCGCTCGCGATCTCGATCCCGCGCCGACCGGCCGCCGCGAGCCCGACCGATACGCTGTGGACGGGGCTGACCTACGTCCTCGATCAGCAGGGGCTCGACCTGTCGCGGTCCCAGTTCATCGAAGTGTGGGTGAACGACTTTCGCGATGCGTTCCGTTCCGACGCGCCGGGCGGGCGCTTGCGCGGACGCAACGTGAAACTGCACCTCGACCTCGGCGTGGTGAGCGAGGATCAGCAGCGCGCGCCGAACGTGCCGCCGAACGGATCGCTCGACTCCGAGGACCAGGCGCCGCTCGATGGCGTGCTGCAGGTCACGACCGGGACCAGCCCCAAGAACGAAGACACCGGCGTGGATCAGCAGGAGAACGGCAGGGAGAATCCCACGCCGGCCCCCGACCTGGTGACGGCGGGCGGCGTCGATCTGAATGGCGACGATTTTTCGCTGCCGAACGAGGCGTTTCGGAACGACTTCGATCCGCGACGCTGGCGCGGGATCAACGGGCGCGAGAACAATCGCACCCGCTCGGATCGGATCGATACCGAAGACCTCAATCTGAACACCGGCCTCGACGTTTCCAACGACTACTTCGAGTACACCATCGACCTCGGGCTCGATCCGGCGAACGATCCGTTCGTCGTCGATTCGTCGTACGCGGAGGGCGCGCGCTACGTCAACAACAACGACCCGATTCCGGCCGAGAATGGCTGGCGCCTGTACCGCATCCCGATCAGCCACGTTTCGCGCACCCAGTTCGGCTCGCCGAACCTCACGCTGGCGCGCCATGTGCGGGTGTGGCTCGACGGCGTGATGGAGCCCGACCCCGACCCGTCGCTGCCGCCGCTGGTGGGCGACAACACCGGCCGGCCGTATGTGGTGCTCGGCGACGTCTCGATCGTCGGCAGTCGCTGGAAGGCCGCCGACCTCGACACGACGCAGCAGCTGCGCGGCACCACCAGCACGATCACCACGCTCAACAACACCGACAACGCCGACATCTACAGCTCGCCGTTCGATCCGGGTGAGCAACGCGAGGGCAGCCGCGCGGTGCAGCGGCGCGAACAGTCGATCGTGCTCGAGTTCGCGAACCTCGGGCCGCGCGACTCGCTCGAGGTCTATCGCTCGTTCTCGATCGACGAGGACTACACACGCTACGGAGCGCTGAACTTCTTCGTCACCGGCTTCGACGTGCCCGGCTACGTGCCGGGGATCGATTCGCTGCGCTACTTCGTGCGCTTCGCGTCGGACGATCGCGGCACCAATTACTACGAGTTCCGCGCCCCGCTGCCGATGCGGTCGGACGGCAAGATCGACTGGCGCGAGTTGCGTCTCGAGCTCACCGAGCTGTCGGCGCTCAAGCTCGATCCGGCGTATCCCCCGTTCGGGGGCGACGTGTTCTTCCGCGCGCCGGGACCGAGTCGCTATCCGGGCTCGACGATCGCGATCAAGGGGCGACCTTCGTTCACACGCCTGAGGCGCATCTCGTTCGGCGTCGTCAACGAAGATCCGACCCGTACGTTTCCGGCCGGCCAGTTGTGGGTCAACGAGATCCGCGCGCTCGACGTGAAGCGCGACACCGACCGCGCTCAGCGCGTGCAGATCAACGGCCGACTGTCGAACCTGATGAGCTACAACTTCAATTACAACAGTCGCGGCCCCGACTTCCTCAGCGTCGGCGAGCAGCGCGGCACCGGAACCGAGTCGAGCGCGCTGGCACTCGGCTCGACCTTCGATCTCCATCGATTCTTCGAGGCGACCGGCATCGTGCTGCCGCTCGGCGTCCAGTACCAGAGCAACACGCTGAGCCCGCGCTTCACCGCGGGAGACGACGTCGTGAGGGCCGGCGAGGTCGCGCGACGCAGCGAGAGTCGCACCAACAATCTCGGCTATTCGCTCGGCTATTCGCGTGCGTGGAGCGACCGCTCGAATCCGTTCCTGCGCTACACCCTCGGCGGCATCACGGCCTCGCTCGCTCAGACGCGCCGGCAGTCGATCAGCCCTTCGAACGCCGACACCTCGAGTTCGCTGAGCGGCGCAGTCAACTATCAGATCACGCCGCGCAGTCTGGTGTCGTTCCTGATTCCAGGCACCAAGACCAAGATGTTCCCGCTGCCCGAGCGCTTCTACTGGAACTACGCGATCGCGACGTCCGAAGCGCGTACTTACGCACGCCTGCCCGGCTCGAACGGCGAGCTTGCGCCGTCCTCGTTCAATTCCGGGCGCACTGCGTCGATCGACTTCGGCGCCTCGACTCGACCCATCGACCTGATCCGTCACGAATTTTCGGCGCGTCGCAACCTGACGCTTCCGGAGGATCAGCGCGAACAGCTGGGGTTCGTGAACCTGGGCCGAGTGGTGGCGTGGCGCCAGAGCTTCGAGTCGCGTCTGGCACCGCAGCGTCTCGGTCCGTGGGTCCGCCCGATCATCTCGCTGGGTTCGAACTACAACCAGAACAACGGCCCCGAACTTTCGTCCGATCTCGGCACTCGCGCGGTGACGAATGGCATGAACCTGACCGTGAGCCTGCCCTTGCCGTTCGATCGGATCTCGACTTCGGCGCTGGCGTCGCGGGCGCCGATCGGCCAGATCTCGAAGGCCGACTCCGCGGCGCGCGACAGCGTGCGCCGCCGCGGCTCGCTGGTTCCACTGTGGCGGCGGCTCGCGGCGCGACTCGGGAACATCACGACCGACTCGCGCCTGATCCGCAGCAGTTCGCATACCCGACTCGATGACGCGCCGGATCTGCTGTACATGGTGGGGCTCTCGCACGATCCGGGATTCCAGCGCGACAGCAGCGGGCTCACGAGCGCGGCCAACGGAAATCGGACCGACCAGTCCGACGACTGGTCCTCGAGCGCCAACTCGCGCATCGATGTCGGATTCGGCGCGACGCTCGGCTCGCGACTCGAGGTCGGCTCGCGGCGCTCGATCTCGACCGGGATCCGCAGCCGTTCGGATCGGCTGCGGTTTCCCGACGTCGAGGTCAACTACGGGCGCGTCCCCGAGATCCTCCAGCTCAAGCGGGTGTTCAACAATCCGCAATTCCAGACCGCGTACGTCCGTTCGACCAGCACCGAGTACCTGAACTCCGATCGGCCGACGCGCGACACCAGGACCAGCGAGTGGCGCCCGCTGCTCAAGTTCAGCGGCGATCTCAAGAACGGCACGCGCGGCGAGCTTCGCATCGAACGCCGCACCACCGAGTCGAACGAGCGGTATCTGGTGTCGTTGCAGCGGGTGGATCGCTTTACCGACATTCAGATGAGCCTCAATCGCTCGTATTCGCAGGGACAGAAGATCGTGATGTTCGGCAAGGAGACCACGGTGCGGCAGCGCGTCGATCTCGGCTTCACCGCGACCTACTCGCGTACCAGCGTCGAGCAGCGTCAGCCCGGAATTCGGCTGATCCAGCAGCTCGACGACAAGGATCAGATGTCCGCGAACGCCACCGGCGCCTACGGCTTCAGCGACAACGTCACCGGCAACCTGGAACTCGGTTTCCGTCAGGACCGCAACTTGCTCACCACCATCACGACGCGTTCGCTGCGAATCTCGGCGCGCGCGCAGTTCACGTTCTGATGCGCGCACGAGGACGGCTCGAGTGGGGAGGCGTCCTCGCACTCGCGTGCGCGACGGGTTGCACGCAGCGCGCGGCGCTGCCCGCGGTCGACCCCGTGCGACTCCACGCCCGTGTCGTGCATCAGGTCGCGCAGGGGCCGCGGGTTCCGGGGACTCCGGGCCACGCAGCGGTCCGCGACTGGATCGCCGCGGAACTCGCGCGCCTCGGAGCGCGAGTCGAACGCCAGCCATTCGTGGATTCGACGCTCGGTCGGCCGGTCTCGCTCGAGAACCTGATCGGCCACTTCGAAGCGGCCGGCGGCGGGCCGGGCGAACGGCACGTGGTGCTGGCCGCCCATTTCGACACCCGACCGGTGGCCGACATGGACACGGTGGCCGAGAATCGTTCGCAACCGATCCCGGGCGCCAACGACGGAGCCTCGGGGGTCGCCGTGCTGCTCGAAGTCGCAGAACTGCTGGCCGAACATCGCGCGCCGATTCGCGTCGACCTCGTGTTCTTCGACGGGGAGGACCTCGGGCGCCCGTCGGAGCCCGAGACCTATTCGCTCGGCGCGCGGGGATACGCGGCGCGGCTCGTCGCGCCGCTGCCGATCGCCGCATTCGTATTCGACATGGTCGGCGACCGCGACCTTCAGATCCATCCCGAGGCGTACTCGAGCGAACGAGCGGCGAGTCTCGTGGCGCTGGTCGCCGAGGCGGCGCAAGCGACCGGCTCCACCGGCTTCAAGCCGGGAGTTCGCTACCGGGTGACCGACGACCACCTGCCGTTGCTCGACGCGGGAATCCCGGCGGTCGACATCATCGACTTCGACTACCCCGCCTGGCACACGCTCGCCGACACGCCGGACCAGGTCTCCGGCGCCAGCCTGGCCCAGGTCGCCCGGGTGGCGGCGTGGATCGTCTACGCCAGCTCGCTCGCACGGCCACGTTAGCGTCGCTCGACCCCGCCGGCATGCGGCGGACCCGCTGTTGACGCGGCTCTGACGCGGTTCGCCGCCGCCGTCTGCGATGCCTCGCGGCGCGGTTCTCGAGCGGCCCGGCACTTGCTCTCGGGGCGTGCGGTCCTGTAGTTTGCGGGCCGGGAGTGGGGCTGGTGCGACCACTCCATTTTTCATCTTTGCGGGAGCCTGGAACGTGGATGTACGGGAAGAGGTTCGGCGGCTCGCGCGGCCGCTCGCCGAGGACGACGATTTTGAGTTGGTGGACGTCGAGTTCCACGTCCAGGGACGAGAGCGGATCGTGCGGGTGTTGCTCGATCGGCCGGGCGGAATCGTGATCTCGGATTGCGCGCGTTTCAGTCGCCGGTTGTCGGATTGTCTCGATATGAATCAGACCGTTCCGGGGGGCTATCAGCTCGAAGTCAGCTCGCCCGGCATCGATCGGCCACTGCGCTCGATCGAGGCGGTTTCGCGGTTCGTGGGCCAGCGCGCGGCGCTGACCACGCGTGACGCGCACGACGGGCGCCGGAATTTCGTCGGGGAGCTGCTGGTCCCCTCGGACGACGGCCGCGCCGGGTTGCGAACGGAAGATGGCATCGAACATTGGTTCGAGTGGGCGGACGTCAAGGACGCCCGACTCGTGGTGGATCCCTGGGCGCTGCTGCGTCGGGACGGAGGCAAGCGATGAGTTTCGAGATCCTCGATGCGTTGAGCCAGATCACGCGGGAGAAGTCCGTCGACCGCGCGCTGCTGGTGGAAACGCTCGAGGCCGGGCTCGCCAGCGCCGTCCGCCGCAAGCATGGCGCGACCGCCGACGTCGACGTGAAGTTTTCGAATGAGACCGGACAGATCACGATCACGCTCAAGCGTCACGTGGTCGAGGCAGTCGAGGATCCGGCATTCCAGGTCACGGTCGCCGAAGCGCGCGCCTATCCGCAATACAAGAGCGCGCAGGTCGGCGAGGTGCTGTCGTTCCCGCTCTC
This sequence comes from Candidatus Eisenbacteria bacterium, assembly GCA_013140805.1. Taxonomy (NCBI): domain Bacteria; phylum Candidatus Eiseniibacteriota; species Candidatus Eiseniibacteriota bacterium. The sequence continues at coordinate 1,460 of JABFRW010000080.1, read as the reverse complement.
GATCGCGGAGTTCGGGCGCAACGCGATCCAGACCGCGAAGCAGGTGCTGATCCAGCGCGTACGCGAGGCGGAGCGCGAGAAGGTCTTCAAGGAGTATTCCGACAAGATCGGCTCGCTGGTGCGCGGCGTGGTTCAGCAGGTGGATCGCGGCAACGTGATCGTGAAGCTCGACCACTCCGAGGGTTTCCTGCCGGCGCGCGAGCAGATCCCGCGGTCGTATCACCGCCAGGGCGACTACGTGCGCGCGGTGGTGCTGAACGTCGACAAGTCGCTCAAGGGGCCGCAGGTCATCCTGTCGCGCACCCATCCAGACTTCCTGCGGCGCCTGTTCGAGACCGAGGTGCCGGAGATCGCCGACAGCATCGTCGAAATCAAGGCGGTCGCGCGCGAGGCGGGCTTCCGTTCCAAGATCTCGGTGTATTCGAACGATCCGCGCGTCGACGCCGTGGGCTCGTGCGTGGGGCTCAAGGGTTCGCGCGTGCAGAGCATCGTGCGCGAGCTGGGCGGCGAGCGCATCGACATCGTGCCGTGGTCTCAGGACGCCACGGTGTTCGTGTCGCGTGCGCTGTCTCCGGCGCGGGTTCTGGACGTGAAGTCGCACGAAGACGAACATCGCATGTCGGTGGTGGTCGCCGACGACCAGCTGTCGCTCGCGATCGGCAAGGGCGGCCAGAACGCGCGGCTGGCCGCGCGCCTGACCGGCTGGAAGATCGATCTGGTCTCCAAGAGCGAAGAGAAGAAGCGGCACGATCTCGAACGCGCGAGCCGCATCGAGGTCGAGAAGCTCGAACTCGGGGAAGCGACGACCGAGAAGCTCATCTCGGCTGGGATCGAGACCGTGCAGGAGCTGGTCGCGCTGCCGCTCGAGAAGCTGGTCGAGATTCCGGGCATCGGAGAAAAGACCGCGGAGCGCGTGGTGACGGTCGCCCAGGAGTATCTGGCGGCGCATCCGCCCGAGGCGCCGGCTGCCGTCGAGGCCTTTACACCCGAGATGGAAGCGCCCGACCCGTCCGTCAGTGCGGCGGCGAGTGAAGAGGCATCCGGAGACGCCGAGGCGCTCGCGGGTGAGGTGATCGCGCCGGCGCCGCCGGCGGCGAGCGAAACCCAGGGAGCGTAAGAAGTGCCGAAGTCGACCGAGAAGAAAGCGCGCGTTTACGAGATCGCCAAGGAACTCGGCATGTCGAGCGAGGCGGTCCAGCAGATCGCTCGCCGCATGGGAGTGGAGCTCAAGAACCACATGAGCACGCTCGCAAGCGAGGTGGTCGACAAGATTCGCGGGGAGATCGCGCAAGGCACCGCTGCGGTCAAAGAAGAACAGGCGCGCAAGCACGAACAGGAATTGCAGCGTGCGCGTGACGAGCGCGCGCCAGGCAGCTGCGGCGGCCGAGGCTGCGGCCGCTGCAGCCGCCGCGCCTCCGGCGCCCGTGACGCGCCCCGCCACCCCGACGACGCCGTCACCC